>JBGQCW010000197.1:0-4551 GCA_041495565.1 Candidatus Acidiferrum sp. | reverse complement strand
CCGCCGTCCTCACGCCGGCGGTCGTTATCACGCCAGTAGGAACTTCAACGATCGTAATTACACCAACGGCGATGTCTTCCTCGGGGCAGCCGTTGCAATTGCAGCCTATTCAACTGACGCTGACGGTCAAGTAGCACGGCCTTCAGGCTGTGCAAGCGTTAGCTGCAACCGCGGCGGAGCCGCGGAGCGCGGCTGTGACTGTTCTTTATTCAAGAATTTCTGATGCCTGTTTCTTGTTTCTTACTTCGCGAAGGAGATGCGATACACGATGCCCGCGCCATCATCCGAAACGAGCAGGGAACCATCCGGCGCTACGGCGACGCCTACGGGCCGCCCATAAACATCCGACTGGCCAGGATCAGGTACGAGCCCGGTCATAAACGGAGCGGGATCGGCCGAGGGCTTTCCATCCTTGAAGGCCACGAACGCAATCTGGTATCCCGCGCGCTTCGCGCGGTTCCAGGAACCATGTTCCGCCACAAACGCACCGCCTCGAAAGCTCTCGGGAAATTGCTTCCCGGTATAAAACGCGAATTGCAGCGGCGCCCTGTGCGCGCCCAGCAGGACATCCGGAACGATGGCGCGCGCAACCAGGTTTGGGCGCTGCGGCTTCACGCGCGGGTCGACATTGTCTCCGATGTAGCTGTAAGGCCAGCCGTAGAAGCCTCCGTCTTTCAGAGAGGTGAAATAATCCGGAGGAAGGTCGTCTCCCAGCTCATCGCGCTCGTTGACGGCCGTCCAGACTTCTCCGGTCACCGGCTCGAGCGCCAAGCCCACGGGATTTCTCAGTCCGGTGGCATAGAGCCGCGCATTCTTGCCGTCGGGATCGCAGATGGTTACAGCCGCCCGGCGAGGATCCTCTCCCGTGTCAATGTTCGAGCCGGAGCCCACACCGATGAACAGATGCTTTCCGTCGGCGGAAAACGCCAGCGAGCGCGTATTGTGCCCTCCCGATGGCAAATCCAGCAGGTGTTCCTTTTCGCCGAGGCGCTTCGAAGTCTTCGGGTCATAGCGAAAGCGCACCAGTTCGTTGGTGTTCCCGACGTAAACGTAATTCTCGCGGAAGGCGATGCCAAAGGGCCTCCTCATTCCGTCTACGAAGGCTTCGCGCTCTTGCGCTCCGCCGGTATTCTGCGGATCGCGCAACACGATGATTTCGCCGGCGCCGGTGTCGGCCAGGAAAATATCCCCGTTTGGCGCCACCGTGAGCCACCGCGGCCCCTTGAAATCCTTCGCAAAGATATTCACGCGAAAGCCCTGCGGCACCGTGGGAAGAAACCCCGCGGGCGGCTTTTCCCTGCCTGGTCCGTTGCCCGCTGATTCAGTCGCAAAGGGTTGAGGCAGTTTCGGCTTCTGGCCGTGGGTCACTTGGGCCAGAGAGATGGCAGGAAAGTAAAAAGGAATAGCCAAAACAAGAATGCTTCGCGCGCGCATGAATTTAGCCTCTCAAAAAAAGTAATGGAAGTCTCGGTCTCCAGGATGCGTCCGATGGATGCTTCGTTCCATCTGCGGGTAGTACCCCAGACGTAAAACGGGAAACAAGACGAACTTCCGTGTGTCATCTTTCCCGATCCAACTGCCGTCCTTCCGCATCCAATCAACCATAGGAAGAGTAAACTAGAACTGGTTGTTTTGGGAGTTGGACGTTGAAGAGCCCCTTTGTCGGTCGCGGTCTTGCCCTTGTGTTGATCGTTGGCCTTGTAACTTGGACCGCAGTGCGCGCGCTGGGTTCCCGGCCACCCGAAGCCCCAAAAATGCCTTTCCCCGCGCCGGCGATCGATGCGCCTCTGGCTGCCGCAAAGAACCCTCAAACCGCGGTTCTCGCAGGTGGATGTTTTTGGGGCATCCAGGCGGTATTCGAACACGTCAAAGGAGTATCGTCTGTGACCTCAGGCTACGCCGGAGGCTACGTCAAGTCACCCTCGTATGAAAGCGTCAGCATGGGAGTAACGGGCCATGCCGAAACTGTAAGCATCACGTACGACTCATCACAAGTCACGTACGGCCAGATTCTGATGGTCTATTTTTCCGTGGCCCACGATCCGACCCAATGGAACCGCCAGGGTCCGGACACCGGCTCTCAATATCGCTCGGTGATTTTTTTCACCAGCGAGGAACAAAAGCGCATCGCGCAGGCTTACATCGTGCAACTCGATGCCGCGGAGGTCTATTCCCGGTCGATTGTGACGAAGGTCGAGCCCTTTCAAGCCTTTTACGCGGCTGAGAATTACCATCAGGACTACCTCAAGAACAATCTCAGCAATCCTTACATCGTGTACAACGATTTGCCCAAGCTGGAAAATCTCAAGAAAGTTCTTCCATTGCTCTACCGGCCCTAGCCCGGGCGCTCTGTCACGGTTTTGCCGCGAGCGCCCGGCAGTAGTGCTCTTGCGCCGCCGCCTGTTTCCCCATCGAGTAACGCCTGCAAGCTCGGGTAGGTGTAGATCGTCGGCGCATGGTTTTGCATGAGTCCCCCGGTGTCCGCCGTAGGACCGTAGTTGCTGTGTACCTCGCGTCCCAATATTCGAAGCATGGCCATCTGCTGGCCGCGGTGATGCGCGGTGTGCGCAATTCTCCTCACCATCACCCAAGCGCAGGATCGTTGCACATCAAAAAACTTCGTTTCGGATTCCCACCAGGAGTTACCCTTCGCGCGCAACACTTCCAGCCGTTTCCCGCTGTCTTCTGCGTAGCGCTTCATGAATTCCAGCCGAGTCTCTGGGGTTGGAAGCGGCGGCGCGTTGACATCAATCCCCAGCATGGTCCGGAACCATAGATCCTCGCTCACGCACTGATGCACCATTTGCTCGAGTACGCTGCGTCCCCGCGGGTCGCCCGCGCGTGGACGTGCCGGAAGATCCGCGTCGTCGAATTCACTCCAGACGCTCACCACCTTGATCCGCTCGGTCTCATAGGTTTCGACGAGGAAGCCGTAACTCATGGGGCCATCCTTCCGTGCATTTTCTGCGTGAATTCTCTCTCCCGGAAAAAATTGCGTCAACTTTTCGGCTCATTCCCGGCGGGAAAGTCACCGACCCCTTCGGCCACCAGTGGGGCCTCGCCCAGCACGTCGAGGATGTCGCGCCCGACGAGATGATGCGCCGCTCCGCGGAAGGGACGGCGAAAATGGCCAAGGCGGCCGGCCAAAGCTGACAATCGTAATCCCTGAATCTGCAAGAAGCCCCGCCGTCTGCAAACCAATCGGCGGGGCTTTACGTTGCTCGCGCTATTCGCGTACCTTTACTCGAACGGCCAGAGCCAGGCCGCGCCGCGCACGCCGCTGGCGTCGCCGTGCTTCGCGGGAAGAATGTGCGTGTCGGCCTCTCCGCCGAAAACGTAGTCTCTCAGTCTTGCCGGAACATTTTGGTAGAGCCGCGGGATTTGCGAAGCCCCACCCCCCATAACAATCACGTCCGGATCGAACAGATTGATCACTTGCGCCAGACCGCGCGTGAGCCGATCTTCGAATCGATCGAGCGCCGCCAGCGCCGCAGCTTCGCCGGCGTCGCTCCGCGCGGTAATCTCGAGCCCTTTGAGAGAGATTTTCGTCGCGCGTTGGTAATCGGCTTCCAACCCTGTCCCGGAAATCCACGTTTCGAGGCAGCCGTTTCGTCCGCAATAGCAGGCTGGGCCGGGAAACTCCTCCGTGCGCATCCATGGCAGGGTGTTGTGTCCCCACTCACCGGCGACTCCATTCGAACCGCTGTGGACGCGGCCATCGAGCGCGATTCCACCACCGCAGCCGGTCCCCAGGATCACCGCGAAGACGACATGCTTGCCTGCGCCCGCCCCGTCGGTGGCCTCGGAAACGGCCAGGCAGTTCGCGTCATTCGCACAACGCACTTCGCGCCCAAGCGCTTTGCCCAGGTCTTTGTCAAACGGCTTTCCATTCAGCCAGGTCGAGTTTGCGTTCTTTACCAAACCAGTTTTTGTGGAGATGGTTCCCGGGATTCCAACGCCAACGGTGGCACTTCGTCCAATTTTCTTTTCGATTCCTTGCACAGCCTCCATCACGGCGCGCACCGTGGCTTCATAGTCGAAGCGCGGCGTCGCGATGCGATGCCGGTGCAATTCCCTGCCGTCACGCTCAAGCGCCACGAATTCAATCTTGGTGCCGCCGAGATCAACGCCAATGCGAACATGCTCGTCTTGTGGAACAGACATCGTTGGTGTCTCCTCTTTGGACGCGGGAGCATTCTATCCTGCAAGGGCTCGCAGTTTTTTCGCTTTTGGAATTCTCGGCTTGATGAAGGCGGTGGCTGGCTGGAGCTTGGCTATTCGTTGCCGCGGACTTGCCACCAATCGAGGCGTTCGAACTCCGCCGTTTTCTCGGCGCCATGTTCCTGATACCAGCGGCTCCAGGCAAGCGCATCGGCAGGCAGATTTTCATCCGTAATTTCCTGCAACGCGAGGAAGCACCAGTTCCGCATCTGCGGCGCCGTCCGGGAATTCATGGCCAGATCAATGAGTTTCGGAACCATCCTCATGCGCTGCTTGCGCATAAAGTTGCCACAATCGGAAATATTGCAGCCGGCGCGGTCGCGCACGGTG
>JBGQCW010000196.1:0-4607 GCA_041495565.1 Candidatus Acidiferrum sp. | reverse complement strand
TGAAACCGAGTTCCTCTCGCCCTATGGCGTCCGTGCGCTGTCGCGCTACCACCTAGATCATCCCTATGAAGTTCACGTGAACGGAAATCTGAACCGCGTTGACTACGAGCCTGCGGAATCCTCGACGGGCCTCTTCGGTGGTAATTCGAATTGGCGCGGCCCCATCTGGTTTCCCGTGAACTATCTCCTCGTCGAATCTCTCCAAAAATTCCACCACTACTACGGAGAAGACTTCAAAGTAGAGTGCCCCACGCATTCCCCCAAGGAATACGACCTGTGGCAAGTTGCCGCGGAAATCTCCCGCCGGCTCATCCACATCTTTCTGCGCGGAAAAGACGGACGCCGGCCGGTGGCGGGTGGATTGGAGCTCTTTCAGAGCGATCCGCACTGGAAGGATCTTCTACTGTTCCATGAATACTTTCATGGTGACAATGGAGCCGGGATCGGCGCGAGCCACCAAACTGGCTGGACCGGTCTTGTCGCAAAACTCATTGAACAAAGCGGTGAGTAGCTTGGCGCAGATGTTGATCCTCAAGTAGCTGAAACTTTCCATCCGGGTATGAATCGGAAATAAGCGCCCCTCGATTGCCGGGATGGGCGCTATTGTGATTCTGGAAGGAGCGGCCGGTGCCGGAACAAGCGGAAGTTCAGTTTGGCCGTGAGATCTGTGGCGATCTCGCCGCCGCCGAATCGCGCGAGTGGCTTGTCACCAACGGAATCGGTGGCTATGCCTCCGGCACGATCGCGGGAAGTCTGAAGCGCCGCTACCACGGCTTGCTGATTGCCGCGCTCCAGCCGCCGGTGGGCCGCACGCAGCTTGTCGCAACCATCGACGAAGTCGCCCATTATGCCGGAGCGGATTTTTCTCTCGCCACGCATCGTTGGACCAGCGGGGCGGTGGACCCCAAGGGTTTCCTTTACTTGGAAAGCTTCCACTTGGAAGGCGCCAAGCCGGTGTGGACCTACGCGCTGGCCGACGCGCTCCTCGAAAAACGTGTCTGGATGCGCCAGGGCGAGAACACGACGTATATCCAGTACACCCTCGTGCGGGGAAGTAGCCCCGTCGAAATGGAATTGAAAGCACTCGTGAATTTCCGCGACTTCCATTCCTTGACGCATGCGGGCGGCTGGCACATGAAGATCGAGCCCGTCGAACACGGCGTGAAGGTGTTGGCCTTTGATGGCGCCGCTCCATTTTATTTGAAAAGTTCCTTGGCAACCTGCGAGTCGCGTCACGAATGGTACCTTGGATGTTATTTCGGGGAAGAAACGGAGCGCGGCCTGGAGGACCGCGAAGATCGCCTCTTTGCCGCGCTGTTTC
This sequence comes from Candidatus Acidiferrum sp., assembly GCA_041495565.1. Taxonomy (GTDB): domain Bacteria; phylum Acidobacteriota; class Terriglobia; order Acidiferrales; family UBA7541; genus Acidiferrum. The sequence continues at coordinate 3,286 of JBGQCW010000196.1, read as the reverse complement.
GCGCAAAACTGGAGATCGGTTCCAGCGTCACGCTTGTCGCGACCACGGAAGCAAACACTTCGCTCGACGGCGAAACCGCTCATGCGGAGCGCGCGAATCACGAAGTGAAGCTGTTTCAGGACTGGCAGGCGAAAAACGAAAGCGATGCGGAAGAAGCCCCTTCCTGGCTCTGGCAGCTCATTCTTGCCGCGGACCAATTCATCGTGAAGCGCAGTTTGCCGCAAGAGCCTGATGGCCGCAGCATCATCGCGGGCTATCACTGGTTCGGCGACTGGGGCCGCGACACGATGATTGCTTTGCCAGGGTTGACGCTCGCGGCCGGGCGCGCTGACGTCGCGAAGCGCATTCTTCTTGCCTTTTCGCTTTACGTCGATGGTGGGATGCTCCCGAACAATTTCCCTGATGCGGGCGGCAAGCCGGAATACAACACCGTGGATGCCGCGTTCTGGTATTTCGAGGCCATCCGCCAATATTTCGCGGAGACTCAGGACGCCGCGACGCTCCAGAAACTTTTTCCCGTTCTTGCCGGAATCGTCGACGCGCACGTGAATGGCACGCGTTACAACATTCATGCCGATGCCGCCGACGGCTTGATTTTTGCCGGCGGCCCGGGCGTGCAGCTCACCTGGATGGACGCGAAAATCGGCGATTGGGTCGTCACCCCGCGCACGGGAAAGCCCATCGAGATCAACGCGCTTTGGATCAACGCGCTCGAAACGATGGCGGAATTTGCGCGGCTGCTGGCAAAGCCTGGCGAAGGCTACGAAAAACTTGCCGCCAAAGCTAAAAAAAGTTTCCAGAAATTCTGGAACCAACAACGTGGCTGCTGTTACGACGTGATCGACTCGCCCGGAATCGGGAAGGATGCCTCACTCAGGCCGAACCAAATCTTTGCCGTGTCTTTGCCGGTCAGCCCGCTCAATCCTGCTCAGCAAAAGTCCGTTGTCGATGTCTGCGCGCGGCATTTGCTGACCTCCCACGGATTGCGCAGCCTCGCTCCGGGCGAGCCCGGTTATGCCGGCCATTACGGCGGCAGCCCGCGTGACCGCGACGCGGCCTATCATCAGGGCACGGTGTGGGGCTGGCTGCTTGGCCCCTTCGCGCTCGCACACTATCGCGTCTACCGAGACCGCGAAGCCGCGCTGCGTTTCCTCGAGCCGCTTGGCCGGCAAATCTATTCGAGCGGCCTCGGCACGTTGAGTGAAATTTTTGATGGCGATGCTCCCTTCACGCCCCGCGGCTGCATCGCACAGGCCTGGACCGTCGCCGAAGTCCTGCGCGCTTGGAAAGAAATTGCGAATGGAAAGTGATCAATTCCGAGGTGGGGCTTGCGGCGCGGCTGGCAATTCATAGAGCTCGATGAGAACTTTGCCCGCCGTGGGCGAGGCTACGAGGAAAAAGTTGACGCGTGTGCCGTCAGCACCGCCGCGAGTCGCGGAATAGATCGATACGACGGCCCATTTGTTTTTCAGAATTTCTGTGGCGCGGTCGACATTTGTGCACCGAAACTCCACCTGCTGCACGCCTTCCCCAAACTTAGCCAGGTAGCGGGCAATGGCCCCAGTACCGCCGGGCTCGCGCGTTGTTAAGATGTCCAGCAGAACGCCCCGCGGAAAATGCAGCTCAAACTCTTCCGCATCCTGGTCGGGAGGAACTTCCGACAGCCGCGGCGATCCATTTGCAGCATGAATGAGCGCAAATGTTTCGCGTTTCACTGCGAGGCCAACCGTTACGACGGGGCTGGGCCCGAGGAGCAGTGCCGAAAGCTCGCCGTCCTCTGACCATGCGGAGAAGATGAGGTCTGCCAGTGCGCGCCCCACACGATAGATTTCTTCCGCCGCCGTGCGCCTTACGGATGGATTGGCGGACGACAGGCCTTCGATCGGAGAAATCTTTTTCTTTGCTGGAATCAGAACCGACGCTAGGAGCGCGATCAGGAGTACGCCTCCCACCACTCCGAGAGAGATACCCACGGGAATATGCAGCCACGGCTCGCCAATCATTTTTCCGCCGATGAACATCAGGACAACTGCGAGGCCGGTCCCCAGGTAACGAAAATACTCGAGCAGGTCCGCAAGCAGGAAATAGAGCGCCCGGAGACCAAGAATCGCGAACACATTTGACGTGTAGACGATAAACGCGTCTCGCGTGATTCCAAAAATCGCCGGAATCGAATCGATTGCGAATGTAGCGTCGGTGATTTCCACGATGAACAGCACCAGGAACAAAGGGGTAACAAATCGGCGGCCATTTTCTTTGATGAGGAAGCGCTCTCCCTGATAGGACTTGGTGACGCGGAGGTGGCGGCTGGCGTACACGAAGAGCGGATTCTTTTCGTAATGTACCTCCTTTTCGCTGACCCAAAGCATGTGCAGTCCCGTATACAGGAGGAACGCGCCAAACAAGACGAGGGCCCACTCAAACTTTGTAATGAGTTCCGCGCCGGCAGCGATCATGATTCCCCGCATGATCAACGCGCCGATGATCCCCCACGCCAGCACGCGGTGCTGCACGCGCTCGTCCACGTGGTACACACGGAAGATGACTAGGAAGACGAAAAGATTGTCGACGCTGAGCGCTTTTTCAATGATGTAGCCGGTGAAATACTCGAGACCGCGCTGCTCGCCGAACCAGTGCCACACTCCGGCGCCGAAGACCGTCGCAAGTGCGATCCACAAGGCGCTCCAGAAAGCAGCTTCCTTCAGGCGGACTTTGTGCACCTTGCGGTGAAAAACGCCGAGGTCCAATGCAAGCGCAGCAAGGATAAATAAGTTGAACGCGATCCAGCGAAAGGGCGTGCCCATGGCGGAAGCGTGTGAGCGCGCTAAGGGTTTTCGCTGCGCGCGTCGATGGAGTTCAGGTTCGTCAGCTCGATACGGGTGTTTTTGCCCGGCTGAATCGTCACGGGAACGTCCCAGCGAAGGCGCGCATCGCCTGCGCTGGCATCAACGTTGAGCGAGCTGATCCAATAGTTGCCCGGAGCAAGGCCGGAAACCGAGGCGCGGCCTTCGAGGTCGGTGTCCGCGCTGGTGGCGAGATATTTCGTTTGTGCCGTGTGCGGCGCAAGAAGTTGCACGCGCTTGCGATGCTCGTTCTGAATGCTGGACCACTTTCTCTGCGGGTTGACGCCGTCCAACTCCAGCTCGATTCCAGAAACCGACTCGGGATGCGCCTGGATGAATTTCTTCAGCGCTACCAGGTAGTCCTGCATTTGCTTTGCGTATTTTTCGGGATGCTCCGTCTTATCCGCGTCGGAGTATTTAGGCTTTGGGATGCTGTTGGTCAC
>JBGQCW010000195.1:0-4629 GCA_041495565.1 Candidatus Acidiferrum sp. | reverse complement strand
CGGACTGGCGACGGGCGGCACGATGGTCGGCGTATACCAACATCTCGTGAAAATGCACAAAGAGGGATCACTCGATTTTTCGCGAGTGGTGACTTTCAATCTTGATGAATACCTAGGTCTTTCCGCTACGCACCCGCAGAGTTTTCATCATTTCATGCAGGGACATTTCTTTGCGCACATCAATGTGGACCCGCGCAATATCCACATTCCCGATGGAACCATCCACGGCGACTATGACCGATACTGCGCGTCCTATGAGGAAGCAATTCGCAAGGCCGGAGGAATCGATCTTCAGATTCTGGGGATCGGCCGCAATGGCCACATCGGCTTCAACGAACCGACTTCCAGCCTGGCGTCGCGCACGCGATTGAAAGTTCTGAGCCAGGAGACGATCGACGACAACGCGAAATCTTTTGCGCCGGGCGAGGAAAGCCCGCGTTGCGCGATCACCATGGGTATCGGAACGATTCTGGAAGCGCGAAAAATTATTCTGCTCGCGACCGGAGCGGCTAAGGCGGCTGCGGTCGCTAAATCCATCGAAGGTCCAATCGCATCCGCGGTTTCCGCTTCAGCCTTGCAATTGCATCCCGAAGTTACATTTATCGTCGACGAGCAAGCGGCTTCGCAACTCACACAGCGGGAATATTACCGGCGAGTTTTGGAAATGACGGCGCTTCTTACTCCGGACCGGCTGTCCTAGAACAAGGTTCGTCTCGGCGGGGGCTTGACCGAGAGCCATAATACAGTCAGATTCGCAACAGGTTTCGCCGGCAAATTCCAGGCGTGCCTCGAGCTGAACAAAGCCAATGAATACCGCGAGACTGTTTCCGATTTTCATTAAGCTGGCGGGCAGGCCGTGTCTCGTGGTTGGCGCGGGAACCGTCGCAGAGTCGAAGATTGCAAGCTTAGTCGAAGCCGAAGCCCATGTGTGCGTAGTGGCTCCCGAGGCGACTCCGGAAGTACGTTCCTTGGCGCAGTCAAGAAAGATCGAATGGCAGCAGCGCGGTTTTCAACCAGACGACCTCGACGGTATGTTTCTGGTTGTGGCTGCGACGTCCTCGACAGAACTGCACGAACAGATCTTCCAGGAAGCGACGCGGCGGGGAGTTTTGTGCAATGTTGTGGACGTCCCTGCGCTCTGCGATTTTTACTACCCGGCGGTGCTGCAACGCGGAGCACTGCAAATTGCGATTTCTACTTCAGGACAGAGTCCGGCACTTGCTCAACGTCTGAGAATCGAGCTTGAAGAACAGTTTGGCCCGGAATACGAAGTGTGGCTTGAGTACCTGGGTGAAGCCCGAGACAAGCTGCAGTCCCAAGAACTGGATCCTGAGCAACGCAAGCGATTGCTCCATGAGCTGGCGAGCAAAGAGGCTTTTGAAGCGTTTCGGCGGGAGCACAAACGAGCGACATCCTCTGACTGAATTCGGAAATTCAGCGGGCAATCGACCGCATTACAACTCGCCTGTATCAATAATTTCGATTCAGAAAATACAATCTTCCGCACATAGAGTTTCGAGGGATGGTGCTAGGCTGCTACCGAGAAGTAGCGCGAGCGGAGCCATCTTCGGCTCTTGAAGCTTGGATGGCTGCCTCGATTTGCCAGCAATGAGGTTACGCAAATGAATGCACCTACAATGAGAGGCAAGATTTATTTCATGGGGGCAGGTCCCGGTGACCGCGAGCTGCTGACCGCGGAAGCGGTGAGCCTGCTTCGCGCTGCCGAGGTCGTGTTGCATGATGACGCGGTCTCGCCCGAAGTGCTCGAACTGGTGTCCGCCTCCGCCCAAGTGCGCAACCTGGACAAACTTATCGAGAGCGAAGCCATCTCACGCGAGAAAGTCCTATCTCTATTGATCTCCGCCGCCCACGATGGAAGGCAAGTGGTGCGGCTGAAGGGCGAGGACGCGCTATTGCCTGAGCGCTTTGCCGAAGAGTTAGAGGCGCTCGTCAAAGCTAATGTGGATTTCGAAGTTGTCGCAGGAGTCAGGCCGGCCCTGGCTGCGGCAGCAGGACAAAACTCCGCTCGCTGACGTGTGCTTCGATTCAGGCGGAGGCCTTTCGCTCCCGCTTCTGACGAATGAGATCTGCGGAACGTTCAGCCGTTTCCTTCACTAGAAAACCCATTTTCGGATGCGAAGGCTCGAGATCTGGCCCAATGCCCCGGCGCGATAATTCTTCCGATGTCGTGGGCCCGATGGATGCGACGAGCGCGCGATTCACACCCGAACGCATCGCTTCTTCCAGATTCATCTCTGCGGCGACCTGAAAAAGATGAGCCGCCTGAACGCTGGTGGTGAAGAGCACAACATCGATCTTCCCTTCCGCAAGTTCTCGGACGGCTGCCCGAAGGGGAGCCAGGTCGTCCGGAAGCGCCCATCGGTAGACCGGCACACGAGTGACATGGGCGCCGCGTTCTTTAAGCCCGTCCAACAATTCGGAATTGGAGACGCCGTATTCCTGGACGGCGACTCGCGAGCCGTTCAAGCGGATTTCTTTCGATGAGTTCTCTGCTTCGTCGAGCGCAAGCAGAAGCTCACGCCATGTATTTGGTTCAGGGACGCTGAAGGAAGGTGTTACACCGATCTCACGAAGGGCGGCGACCGGCTTCGGCCCGCGGGCTACTACTCTTAGGCGTTGGAGCGCTGCGACATAGTCGTCGCGTTTATGCGTAGTCTCGACAACGCTCAGAAGGGTGCGCGCGCCCACGCCGGTCAAGAAAATGACCATGTCGAATTCACCGGCGAAGAGCCTCGCGGCAAAGGCGAGGGCTTCCTTGTTGGATTCAAGCGGCACTTCCCGCATCGCGGGCGCGACGATGGGTACGCCACCGTAAGTGGAAATCAATTTAGATAGTTCGACAGCACGACGGCTTTCCAGCGCCAGAACTCGCAGTCCCGCAAATCCGCTCATGACTTTGAATTCTTTACCAGAATCGTCCGCGCTGCCAACATTTTTCAATGCTGATCAAGGCAGGCCTAAAAGTAAAACGTAAGAAGCCCGGCTAGCACCGCCCTCAAACAACCCTGTTTTTATTGGGGAAAGTGGTGCGCCCGGGGGGACTCGAACTCCCGACCTTCTGGTTCGTAGCCAGACGCTCTATCCAACTGAGCTACGGGCGCGTAGTGAACAAATATTATCACAGCCTTGCGCTGCGCATCCAGCCGCTGGCCGAGAAAACAAATTCAAAGATCGCACGAGCCATGCGCCGTCCGGCAGCGCCCCCCCCCATCAAACACATCTCGCTCAGGCCACGCTTTCGCCCCCGGCCGGTTCCGCGCCGCGGACAAAACTTTTGCCGTGAGCCTCCGAGCCGCCCCAAAGCAGCAAGGCGAGCGTCAGTATCGTCACGACCTCGAAGCCCGCGATCGCCCATTGGTATCCGACGCGGTGACTGAGGGCGTATTCGAGTGAATTTGTCGGCGAGGCCAGCAGAATCCCGAGTTGATAAGCCATCCCCGGCATTAACCCGCGCGCCGCGTCGGCCGACAATTCGTTCAAGTGCACCGGGATCACGCCCCAGGCCCCCTGCACGCCGGCCTGCATCAGAAAGGCAGCTGCGACAATTACGACAAGGCTTCCGCCAAACGCCCACGCCGGAATCAACAGCAAGGACAATCCCAACGCCGCGACCATGCCCTTCCGCCGCCCCGCCACCTGGGACAAATGGCCAAAAACGATTGCCCCAACGACCGCTCCCACGTTGTAAATCATCGCGATATTGGCAGCCATCGCCGCAGAAACTTTGTGCACTTCTTTCAAAAAGTCCGGATAGAGGTCCTGTGTCCCGTGCGAGAGAAACATCATGAAGGTCATCAACACAACCAGGTATGCAAATCGCCTCCACTCTCTGGCCACAACACGCAGCACTTGCCCGGTACTCGCCGCACGATGCTGCTTCCACGCCTCGGACTCCGGAACTTTTGTTCGAATGTAGAGCGCTAGGAGCGCCGGCAGCGCCCCGATCCAAAACATGGGCCGCCATCCCCACGCCGGCAGTAGAAATCTGGCCGCGATCGCTGCCAGCAGATACCCAATCGAATAGCCGCTCTGCAAAATTCCGCTCAGCACGCCGCGCCACCGCACCGGCGCTGCCTCCATCGCCAGCGAAGCACCGACGCCCCACTCCCCGCCCATCCCGATTCCAAAAAGCGCGCGAAGTATCAGGAACACCTTGAAACTCGGCGCGAAACCGCACAGCACTTCAATGATCGAGAAATAGATCACGTTGGCCATTAGCGGAATGCGACGCCCATAGCGGTCCGCAAGCAGGCCAAACAACAACGCCCCGATGGGTCGCATGGCGAGAGTCACGGTTGTTGTTAGAACGATGTCTTTCTTGCTGACGCCGAATTGCGCCGCAAGTCTATCGAAGAGGAAAATTACGATGAAGAAATCGAACGCATCCAGCGTCCAACCTAGAAACCCCGCAAGAACCGCGTGAACTTGTCCCGTGTTGCCAGATGCGGAGTTGGGCCTTGCAGCTGTTTCCACTTTAGTCTACGCGCCATTCGTTCGGTTTGGGCATGGACCGAGAGATGGCCAGCGCCGAGACCACCGCTACAGCGCCGAAGATTCCGGCGGAGGAATATCGCCCGAAGCACAAAGCTCCGATGCAAGCCAGCATGG
>JBGQCW010000194.1:0-4630 GCA_041495565.1 Candidatus Acidiferrum sp. | reverse complement strand
TTTGAATATCGGCGGGGCCCCGGCCCATCAGCCGCTTCACGGAATAGATCGTGCGCTCGGGTTGCGTGAGAAGGCGGCGCCGCGCCGATTCACCCACGATGATGCTGCCATCGGGATCGAGGCTGACGATCGAAGGGCAGAGCGTATCGCCGTACGGGCCCGGGATACACTTCGGCTGGCCCGTCTGCGGATCGACATACGCGACGAGGCTGTTGGTAGTGCCGAGATCGATCCCGACGATTCTGCCCATGATGAAAACCCGCAGGGGCTAAAGCCCCTGCGCTACAAAAGCTCCTTCTGAACGTTGGTGACCAAATTCCGGATGTAGGAGCGGCGATTGAGCAAATCGTTTAGCCGCGCCATGATTTTTTTGCGCGTGGCGGCGTCGCCGTCCAGGGCAGCATCCCATTCGCGCGCAGCCGCTTGAAGCTGAGCGTCGACTTCGCTGAGTTTTTCCTGAAAACTCTTCTCGGCGGATTCGAGCCGTGATTTCAACGCGACGAGATCGCCTCCCGATGCCTTTGCCTCCCGAAGCTCGTCGAGCGATTCGTTCAGCTCGAAAACTTCTTCCAGCAGCTCGGGCGGCGCCTGCTGTCTCTTCTCGCCTTCCCTGCGTTCGCCTTCGATGCCCAGGAGATACTCGACACGACCGACCGGATCGCGCAGAGTGCGATAGGCGTCATTCAATTCCGAGCTGCGCTTGAGGGAAAGCTCGCGCTCCAGTTCCGTGGCATTTACGAAGTTATCGGGATGCAGCTTCCAGCTCAGCTGAAGAAACTTCTTTTCGAGGCCTTCCATCTCAATCCACAGTTTTTTCGGCATCTCGAAGAGGGAAAAATAGTCGAGCGACTGGGGAATTTGCTGCAGCTTGCCGCAGCCCGAGCAGAAATGCGTGCCCAGGGTGCGCTCGTGGCAGTTCCAGCAAACGAGCGGTGGATTCGTGGATGTAGAGGCTTCTGTCATTCCGATGTCTTTAAACTGGAGAAATCTGCAATCGCCAAACGCGGGCACAAAAAAAGTGGCTGGCGGGTGCGGCTGCCAACCACTTGTTCGGATCAGCCTGCGCCGCGCTTGACCGGGGAACAGGCTGAAGCCTGTTCTACTAGGCCGTAAAGGAGCTGCCGCAGCCGCAGTTCCGCGCCGCGTTGGGGTTCTGGAACACAAAACCCTGGCGCATGAGCGTCTCTTCGTACTCGAGTGTCGTGCCGTTCAGATACAGAAAACTCTTGGGGTCGACGAAGAGGCGCGCGCCATGCTCTTCGAAAATCTTGTCGCGGTCGCGTGCCTGAGTGTCGATCCGCATGGCGTAGGACAATCCGGAGCAGCCGCCGCCTTGCACGCCGACGCGCAGACCACCCTGTTCCAGCGAAACGCCTTCCTTTTCGAGCAGCGCGCGGATTTTCTTCGCGGCGTGCTCGGTGAGGTGAATCTTCGCGATGTTCGGGCTTGCGACTTCAGTAGCCATAAAGAATTGTCCCAGCGGCAGTATCCCGCCTAGTGCGAAGCCTTCTCGGAAGCCGGCACTTCGACGCCGTGCTTTTTCTTCCAGTCGCCGATGGCGGCCTTGATGGCGTCTTCCGCGAGCACGGAACAGTGAATCTTCACCGGTGGGAGCGAGAGCTCGCGCACGATGTCCGTGTTCTTGATCGAGAGCGCCTCTTCCACCGTCTTGCCCTTCACCCACTCGGTGGCGAGCGAGGAGCTGGCGATCGCCGAGCCGCAGCCGAAAGTCTTGAACTTGGCTTCTTCAATAACCTGCGTCTCGGGATTGATCTTCATCTGCAGCTTCATGACGTCGCCGCACTCCGGCGCGCCGACGAGACCCGTCCCAACGTTGGGATCTTCCTTCGGGAGGCTGCCGACGTTGCGGGGATGGTTGTAGTGCTCAATAACTTTTTCGCTGTATGCCATTAGCTGTTGCTCCTTGCCAAATTCACGAGATTACCAAAACCCGCGCTCTTCACCACTTTGTCCGAGAGCGAAACGTTCGGCACGGAAGCCGAGCGGCCCGCGGTCAGCTGACGAAGAGCGTCCTTGATGAATTCCGCGCCGATGCCCAGCAGCTTGAGAAATGCGCGCACCTGCTGAAGCTCATGGAAAGAGCGCTCACCGGCGACGGCGGCCTCTTCTCCTTCTCCACCATAAGGCACAAACGTCACGCGAAATGCCGCGCCGGTGCCTCCGATGGAGCGATGAATGCGAATTGTTCCTTCATTTGCCATGTTGTCTCTTTCAGTCCTTTAGGCGGTCTGCCATTTCATTTTAGAGATATCGATCCCCTCTTTGGCCATTTCGTAGAGCGGGGATAGCTCGCGCAGCTTGGTGACGACCTGCACCATCTTATCGATGACGTAGTCGACTTCCTCCTGCGTATTGAAGCGCCCGAGGCCAAAACGAATCGAGGTGTGGGCAAGGTCTTCGCCAACCCCTAAAGCTTTGAGTACGTAACTGGGCTCGAGGGTTGCCGAGGTACAGGCAGAACCGCTCGAAACCGCGATGTCGTTGATGCCCATGAGCAGCGATTCGCCTTCCACATAGGCAAAGCTCATGTTCAGGTTGTTCGGCAGACGGTGCTCCATCGAACCGTTGATGAAAACCTCATCCAGCTTCGCTTCCAGACCCTTACGAAGACGTTCGCGAAGTGCCAGGAGGCGCGCACCTTCCTCAGGCATTTCCTTCTGCGCCACTTCGCAGGCCTTGCCGAGGCCAACAATACCGGGCACGTTCAGCGTTCCGGAGCGCATGCCGCGCTCGTGGCCGCCGCCGTCGATGATGGCGGAGAGCTGCACGCGCGGATTGCGGCGGCGAACGTAAAGTGCGCCGACGCCCTTGGGACCATAAATCTTGTGCCCGCTGATGGCCAGCAAGTCGATATTGTCCTTCTGGACGTCGACCGGAATCTTGCCCACGGCCTGCACGCCGTCCACAGCGAAGAAAATACCATGTTCCTTGGCAATCTTGCCAATTTCCGCGATCGGATTGATCACGCCAATTTCGTTGTTGGCGTACATGATGGTGATCAGAATCGTCTTCGGCGTAATCGCCGCCTTCAGAGCGTCGAGGCTGACGCGGCCATCCCGCTGCACCGGCAGATAGGTGACTTCGAACCCGTATTTTTCCAGGCGCTTGCAGGTATCCAGCACGGCCTTGTGCTCGATGGCCTGGGTGATGATGTGGTTGCCCTTTTCGCGGAACATCTCCGCGACGCCTTTGATCATCAGGTTGTCAGATTCCGTAGCGCCGCTGGTAAAGATGATCTCTTTCGGCGTGGCGTTGATCAGCGAAGCGATTTGCTGGCGCGCGGTTTCCACCGCTTCTTCGCCCGCCCAGCCAAACGAATGATTGCGGCTCGCGGCGTTGCCAAATTTTTCCGTGAAGTACGGCAGCATCGCTTCGAGGACGCGCGGATCGACCGGCGTGGTCGCGTGATTGTCCATGTAAATCGGCAGCTTGACAGCCATGTTCCCTCTTCTCCTAAATCTAAGCTCGTAGCGCGACGAGCGCAGGTTCTTGCGCCTCTTCGCTCATCTGAGCAATCGTGACCGTGCTCAACACGTTCAAAATACTTTCGTTCACGCGGCGCAGCGGCTCGCGGACCGAACACCTCTCCGTGGCGTCACAATTCCCATGGTTCGTAACGCAGGAGGTGATCAGCACGGGACCGTCGATGGCGGTGATTACATCCAGCGCGCTGATCTGCCCGGGCTCCTTGGCCAGTTGGTAGCCGCCGCTGGAGCCATGCTTCGCGGCCACCAGCGAATGATGCGCAAGCTTTTGCAGCACTTTCGCCATGAGCGTTGCGGAGATGCCGTACTCTTCGGCGATTTCGTTCGCGCTGCAGGCATGCTGTTGGCGATGCATCGCCAGGTGCTTCACGGCGATCAGACCATAGTCGGCTTTTTTTGAGAGCTTAAACATCGTATTCGTGCTTTTCCCATCTTTGACGAAATATACGACTGATTCAGTCGTACTTATATTCTAGCCCCAAACGCTCACCAAAGTCAACTCGCGGTTTCGCCCATAACCGATATAAAGCCTGTATTTCGTTAAGCTTATAGTAAGACCAATTTAGTCCTGTATTCAACTCATTTTCGGCCAATGGCAGTCCCAAGCATCGAATGGAAGAAAACGCCACATGAACGGCAACGAGACAAATTTGTTCGGACAACGTGCTAACCTAGCTTTTTGATGGGGGAAAGGGGTGCTCGGATACATGGGGAGATCGAGAGAGTCGAGGCATGTTTGGATCGCAGTCTTCGCTTTGCTGATTCTGTGCCTGCAAGAGCAGGCTCGGGCTCAATCGCCGCCCGTCCGTCCTAAGCCAACTCTGCGCAAGGCTTCGAAAAAACAGCCGCCGGAACAGACTTTCATTCTCGTTGGTGCGGGAGACATCGCCAGCTGTAGGAATCCAGAAGGCGCACGGGCAACGGCAAAGTTGATCGAGCAGATTCCGGGAACCGTCTTTGCCGCGGGCGACTTGGCCTACGAAAGCGGCAGCGCGACGGACTTCAAGAATTGTTACGACCCTGCCTGGGGGCGATTCAAAGACCGGACCAGGCCCGCACTGGGAAATCACGAATATGTAGAGCCGACGGCGCGCGCCTATTTTGAGTATTGGGGAGCGCAGGCT
>JBGQCW010000193.1:0-4657 GCA_041495565.1 Candidatus Acidiferrum sp. | reverse complement strand
CCGGAAATAAATGTGAATTACGCGTTTCGAGATCCGCTGCTGCACCGCGCGTGGGGTCCCGCCCCCGTGCACCTCGCGGTGATTTTCATTGGCGCGGTCGGGCTGCTGTACTGGCCGACCCATTTTCTTCTGAGCTGGATGTTCCCGGCCGCCGGCGGAGCGAGATAAATCCCGCAGCCACGCATCGGTCTACGGAAGAAATCAGATGAAACCATTTCCCACTTTGCGTAAGACGCCCAACCGTACCGCTATCCTAAGGTCCCTCGATGGACTTCCCAAGCCTTCTCTGTTATCTCTAGGGCGTCTCTGCTTTCAAGAAATGAAGAGCCATGCCGTGGCACGGTGAGATGGTTGGGTCGCAAGGTGGCTCATCCTTGCTCGTGAATTGAGTGGATCAGGGATCTGCCGCGGGAGTGCCGCTGGGTAGAGATATGGAGGAGTATATGTTTGAGACGCCTGAAGAGGTAAAGCAGAACGAGCCGAAAGGATTTTGGATCGGCATCGTAGTAGTTGTCATCGTGGTTGCTATCGGTGCGTATTTCTTCGTCAGGTCAAGGGACAATGCAAAGAAGCAAGCATCGGCTGCGGCGAGCGCGCCGGCCTCGGTCAAGGGCGACGCCGACCCCGTTCGCGATCTGAAGATCCAGCGCGCCACGATGAGCAAAGATCGCAACGGAACGATGGCGGTCTGGCTGGTAACCATCGCGAATAAATCCCAGGTGTACAGCTACAGCAAGGTCCAGTATGAGACCACCTACGTCGGCGCTGACAATAACGCCATTCTAGTCAACAAGGGCACCATTCCGGCCACCATCGGCCCCGGCGAACAAAACAGTTCCGAAATCAATGACGCGCTCTACCCGGCCGGCACGGCGTGGTACAAGATTCGAATCACCGGGGCAACTCCGGCAGCTCAGTAGCGCGCTGGTGGTATAGCGGGTCGAGAATGGCAGCTACCTCCGCTGATAAACCGTTGCACGACGAAAATCCTGAACAGTTCAATATTGCGGAGCATTTTGTGGATGCCCATGCGGCGCGCCATCCACACCGCGTGGCCATCGCATGCGAACCAGACGAGGTAACGTACGGTGAGCTGGCGGTGCTGGCGAATCGCGTGGGGAATGCGCTGCTCGCGCAAGGGGTGACGCGAGGCGATCGCGTCCTGATCCTGTTGCCGGATTCGCCGGAGTTTGTCGCGGCATTCTTTGGCGCCGCAAAGATCGGCGCGGTGGCCGTGCCTGTGAATCCCCACGCGCGCGCGGCGGATTACATTCACTACATTGAGAACTGCGAGCCACGGGCGGCGATTGTCCATTCGGAGGCGCTCCCGGAATTCTTGCCGGCGTCGAGTGAGCGGCCCCAAATGCCGATTGTCGTGGTTGGCGATGAGGAGATCGAGATTGGTGGCGTGACTTGCGCGAAGTGGAGCGAGTGGACGGGCGCGGCGAGAGAGCGGCTCGCGGCAGCGAAGACTTCGCCGGACGATCCTGCGTTCCTGCTCTACACGTCCGGGAGCGGAGGCCGGCCAAAAGCAGCGGTGCACCGGCATGCCGACATGATGGTGACGAGCCGGAATTACGCGCACGGCGTACTCGGGCTGCGCGAAGATGACGTTACGTTTTCCGTGTCGAAGCTGTTTTTTGCTTACGGTCTGGGAAACGGAATGTACTTTCCGCTTTCGGCGGGCGCGCGCACCATCTTAAACCCCGATCGAACGAAGGTGCAGCGGGTGATCGAGCTTGTCACGCGTCACCGGCCGACAGTTTTTTTTGCCGTGCCGACGTTTTATGCGGCGGTATTGCGCGCAGCGGAAGAGAAACAGGATCCCGTGGATTTTTCTTCGGTGCGGCTGTGCGTGTCGGCCGGAGAGACGCTGCCGGCGGAAGTTTTTGAGCGATGGAAGCGGAGATTCGGAATCGAGATCCTGGACGGAATCGGCTCGACCGAGATGCTGCACATTTTTATTTCGAGCCGGCCAGGAAAATGCAAGCCCGGAAGCTGCGGCTCTCCCGTGCCGGGCTACGAAGTCAAAATTGTGGATGATGCGGGTGAGCCGGTGCGCGACGGCGAGGTCGGGAATCTCTGGGTGCGCGGCGCGAGTGCGCTCTCGGAATATTGGAGAATTCCGGAATTGACCGCGCAGACGAAGCGCGGCGAATGGGTGGTGACCGGCGACAAATTCGTGCATGGGCTTGACGGCTACTATCAGTATTGCGGCCGCGCCGATGACATGTTGAAAGTCGCGGGGATGTGGGTTTCGCCGATGGAAGTGGAGAACGCGCTGCTGGGGCATCCGCTGGTGGCGGAATCCGCTGTAGTCGGGGAGACCGATGCGCGTGGACTGATGTATTCCGTGGCGTACGTAGTGCTGCGCGCGGAGAGCGCCGGATCGGAAAAACTGGCGGTGGAGATTTGCGAGCACGTGAAAGCCCGGCTGGTTTCGTACAAAGTGCCGCGCGACGTGCGATTCTGTAGCGAGCTACCAAAAACGGTGACGGGAAAAATCCAGCGTTTCCTGCTTCGCGAGAAGAGACCTACGTAGAAGAGTCGTCAACGGCGATTGACGACGCATTTTCAATTCTCAGGCTGGATCGAGATAGGTGTCGTACGAAGAGGCGATGGCGCGGACTTCGGCGAGGGTCTGCTCGCGCAGGATTTTGCCGTCTTCCAGGACGGTTTCGAGAGCGTTGCCAGCCGGGGCAGGATCGCCGTCAACGACTTCGACGGTGGCGAACTCTTTGCCATTCTGGATGAGATTGAAGCGCCCGCCCTTGCTGGCTTTTGACGGATCGGTTTTCGGATTTTTGTAGACGTTGTGCCATTTGCCGTTGCGGTCGATGGCGGAGCATTTCAGCGCGAATCGCAGCGTGTCTCGATTGACTTGCTGCAAGAGCGCGCCGCCCATGCCGTAGTTCCAGATGTCCTGCGACCAGCCTTTGCGCGTGAGCTGCGCGGTGATGTTCTGGATGGTGTAGAAATTGACGCCATCGCCCTGGATGAAGCGCACGCAGGGAACGGTGGTCTTCCAGCCTTTGCGATTCACTTCGTAGCCGAAAACTTCGCTGACAATTTTGAAAAGTTCTTCGAGGACGGTGACGGCGTCGCCGGAGTCCGGGCGAATGATGAGCGTGCCGTTGCGCTGCAGAACTTTTTCGCGGAGCGCGCCGCCCCAGAGATTGCGGACGGCGTTGTAGATGTCGTAGGAATCACTGACGCAAGCGACGAGACCTTCGGGGCAATTTTCGATCATGTTGGCATAAGCCTGAAGTTCGTTGGCTTCGCCCCACGCGGTGATGGTGGAATGCTCGGAGGCCGGGATGCTGTAGCCGGCGCAGTTGGCCGGATCGGTTGCGGAAAGATCGGCGGAATAAAACTGATTCAGGAGTTGAATCGCTGCAAGCGTGTCTGTGCCGAGAAAATTCAGCAAATGGGCGGCGCCGCCGATGGCCGCGGATTCTTTCGAGGAGACGCCGCGGAAGCCGAAGTCGTGGAGCTTGAAGGGAAGGAGCGAGGGATCGCCGGTGCGCACGAGAGCCCTGCCGATAACCTGCTTGATGGCGCGGGAAAGCGTGGCAACGGTGATGGGATACCAGACCTGGAGGAGCACCGTTTCCGCCCAGTTGGTGAGCCAATAGAATTCGGGATCGGTGTTTTCGATGGTGATCAGCGCGTTCTGGCTTTTGACGACGGTGCCTTCCTTGATGGCGCGGATGCGGAGAGGGAGGCGGCCGCCATGCTTGGCGTAGAGGGATTTGAAGCCCTCGTAATTGAAAGTTTTCGCACGGCCGCCGAAGTGCGCATGCGCGACGCGGCGGGCTTCCTCGACGTCGTCGAGCGTGAAGACCTGCCCGGCAAAATTGGATTTGATGATGTACTGCAGCATGGCGAGCATGGTTTCGTCGAACATGCCGCCGCGGGATTCGACGTAGGAATAGATGTGACGCGTGTCCGGCGGATATTGCCACCAGTGGGTGAGCTTGTAGGAGTCCGTGTTGAGGATGGGATTCAGTCGCAACGACTGCATGGGGCTCCTTGGGATATTGGGTGAAAAAGGAATCGGGATCGGCTGCTGACCACTTCCTTGAGGATAGCAGAGGAAGGGGATAGCGCGGCAGGGGGACGGGGGATGGGAAGGTTGAAAGTCGAAGGTTGAAAGAAAGAAACGGAACTAACCTCCCGACCCCGTCGGGCTGACGCTTATCGACGAGACACAGGATGCAGCGAGAGACAGGTACACGTCCATTGTGACGGTAAAGAGTGCGGAAGCCGCTATCGTCCCAGCTTCGCTACCCACTGCTCACCGTCCACTGCCCACTCTCTCCATGGAAGGCGCTCCTTTCTCCGCCGCGCTGAAGAACAAAAATAGTATAACGCAAGAGGTACTGGCTGTCAATGTTTATTTAACTATACATTCTAATGATTGCGAAAGGTGTTGAAAGGATGTGGTTTGCCGATCCGGAGATGCAACATCCCACAACCAGACTTCTGAGAAGCAAGGGGGCATTTGTCTGGTAAGCGCGGTGGTCTCAATGGGTGGACGCAACACTGGCTCGAAGTTTACTCGCAGGAGTCTGAAAACCTAGGGTTTTTCTCGGGCGTTGGTTTAGGCGCAGCGCTACTTTGTCCAGTTCCGACTGGGTATAGACGGACAGGTCTG
>JBGQCW010000192.1:0-4661 GCA_041495565.1 Candidatus Acidiferrum sp. | reverse complement strand
CTAACTTTGCTTCCGTGCGCTTTCGTAGCACCTTTAAGGGTGCTATGATGGCGATGTGAGGTGAGTATGTTCGACATCAAGAAGGACATTCAGGCGATGACCACATTCCGGCGCAATCCGGGAGAGTTCATGAAGCATCTCAAGAAGACCAAGAGACCTCTGATCCTGACAGTCCACGGGAAGGCGGAAGCCGTCGTCCAGGATGCTGAAGCCTATCAGCGCTTGCTGGACATCGCCGCGCAAGCCGATGCAGTTGAGGGAATCCGGCAAGGGCTTGAGGATGTAAAGAAGAACCGTACACATCCGGCGCGTGCAACTCTGGAAAAGTTCCGGCGCAACCGTGCAATACCTCGTTAAGCTGGCCGGCCGCGCACTGCGGGATATGGAAGCCATCTACAACTCCGTTGAAGCTGATGATTCCGAGCATGCGTTCGCATGGTTCAATGGTCTCGCCAAAACGATCTATAGTCTTGAGCGATTCCCCGGTCGCGGTACGGTCACCCCCGAAAACAAGAATCTGCGTCATTTGCTATTCGGAAAGAAACCCTCCATCTACAGAATTATTTACTCGGTAGATGAGCGCAATCATATGGTAAACGTGCTCCACATCCGGCACGCTGCGAGGGCTGCCCTTTCGACAGAGTAAAAAGCGAATATCAAACTTCACCAGGGTGTGCGAGCCTTGACTTCTCCTCGATCACCCCACAACCCCTTTCGAACGCATCCCCGCATCAAACAATTCAATGGCCCACCGCCGCGGCTAAACGTTTCCGATGGCTTGTTTGAGCACCTCCCGCGAAACATTCGCTCCGCTGACCACCAGCGCAACGTGATCGCCGCAGCTGCCGCTGGATTGCAGCAGTGCCGCAGTGCTCGCGGCCCCGGCGGGCTCCGCTAAGACGTGTTCTTCGAGAAGCAGCGCCTTGATCGCTCGCAGCATCTGCTCTTCGCTCACAAGCACAACGTCATCGACGAGGTTTTTCACGTCGCGCACGTTCGCCGCCTCCGGCGTTCGCGTTGCCAGCCCATCGGCAATCGTGTCGCAGGTCTCCGTGCCCACGACTTTGCCTTCCTTCCAGGACAAGTAATACGACGGCGCGCGCTCGGCCTGCACGCCGATAATCTTCACTTGCGGCGCGATCTGCTTCGCCGCGGCAGCGATTCCGCGAATCAGCGCGGTGTCACCCATCGGCACAAAAATCGCAGTGGTCTCCGGAAGCTGCTCCAGAATTTCGTAGCCAATCGTCCCAGGACCGGCGGGAATGTCGAGGTCGGTCGCATCGTTCAGAAAATACACGCCCGGCTGCTCCGCGTACTCCGCGGCTAGCGTAAACGCCGAAGCCAGGTCGCTCCCTCCGCTCTCCACGATTGCAGCTCCGAGCGCCGCAATACGGCCGCGCTTCACCGGATTACAGTTCGCAGGCAAGAAAATCTTGGCCTTGATTCCAAACTGTTTCGCCGCATAAGCCACCGCCGCTCCATGATTCCCGGTGCTGGAGGCCACTACTTCCTGAACCTGCCCTCGGTTCATTCGCTGCGCTAACGCCCAGAACGCGCCTCGCACCTTGAACGAACTTGTCGGCAGCTCCGTTTCCAGTTTCAAGTAAACGTTTCTGCCCGCCAGTTGACTGAGGAATGGCGCAGCAATCAGCCGCGTCGGCGCGAAATATTTCGCCAAGAATTTTCGCGCCTCGCGAATCGTGGAAATGCCGGGAACAATCTGCAAATCAGCCTCACTTGCCGAGGAGTTCATCCACCCACCTCCGCTGCCAACGCCCACGCCGCCGTCTCTCGCCTTCTGATTTCTTGCCCCAATTCAATGTACGGTTCAAGCTTTCGTAAACGCAGCCGAATGCCATGATTAGCTCCCCACCATCTCCAACGCGGCGCCTAAGTCCGTAGTCAGCTCTTCCGCGGCTCTCCCCGGCAGTTGGAGAACCATGCGAGCGTGGGCCAGGCTGTCGTTCGTCACTTCAAACCGTCCCGAACAATTCGTCTTGACGTACGGAAGATGATGCACAAACCGTTCTCGTCCGCAAACATGGACTTCAACGTGTGCGCCTCGCGCGCCGGTGCACTGCAGTTTCCAGCTGAGTTGCCTTGAATCGCGCACGCTCTCGCTGAATTTGCGGAAGGTGTACTTCTCCCCGTCGTGCCAAAGCACGGCCCTGCGAAATACCATGCCAAGCGGCAATTCATACGCCAGCGCCTCAAAGGTCGAGCCTCGGCCCCGCGCGCCCGGAAAATGGATGTGCGTCCAGGTCCAGAAGTGGCGGTGCCGGTATCCGCAGTTGTGACCTTGCATCCCATGGCCCAGAGGCTCACCGCGAAAGGAACGATCATTCAGCGCAATCTCGCCTGAGAAAACCGCGTCGGAATGAGGTGTGCGCGAAAAACCGATCCAACCCTTGCTGCTGAGTTCCGCGCGAAAAGACGATCGGTATCGCAAGTCCCAACAGATTCGCTGGCCGGCAACATCGATGCGCCCACGGCATTCGTTCTCACCAATCCGGTTCTCGCCAATCTCCAGGAAAAAGGGACTCGCTCCACGCTTGCTCAATCCCGCGTTGCTCGAACCCAGACTCTCAAGTGGAAATCCTTGGATCCACGTCTCCGGTTTTCCTTCTCGTGGAAACCACGTTGCCCAGACCTGCACCGGCTGCCCCTGCGCATCCCCCGGGCACCCTTTCCGCCCCGGATTCATCAGCAAATACCGGAACCACCAGGCACCGCTGCCATCGCTCAGTCCGAGCCGCAAAAACCAAACCTCATATCGCCGCCGCATCGACAGCGCGGTGAACCGCTCGTTGAGCGTCTTCATGCGTCAGGAAGAATAACACTGGAGCGGATAGCGCAAACGTATTCCGGGAAAACGAATTTACGTGACCAGCTCCCGGCTTTTTGAGAATGGAGCCTTTGACGTTTTCTCCGCGACTCCTTGCGAACGCGTATCCGCATTCAAGAATTCAGTGGCTCGCAGCGGCGGCCCGTTTTGTTTCCCGGAGTGATGGCAGCTTCTTCGTGCGTAAGGCGGTGCGTGTGGATCGGACCTCGAAGCGCACCCCTTCCGCATGCTGCGAATAGGCAACGATCTCAAACAGATTGCTGGCGGTCGGATTGCCGTTGGGGCCAAATATCTGATGAAGAGTCTTTACGTGGATCTTGGTATGCGCGGCCAGCTTGGGAAATCCGACTGTAGCATTGATGTAATCACGCAATAACTCTTTGCCGATGTCACTTCGCCAGAAAGTAGGCTTTCCAGTGCATCGCTTAGAAGCCCTCGTCGAAAGGCAGGATCGCGTTTCGCATCCGCTTGAACCGTCTCTCTGAAATCTCGCGTCAAAGCCATTTTCATTCCCCTTCTTTCTGCTGCTTCTTTCTCTGCTTGTAGTCTTCCCATCGTTCGACGGCCGGGCTGATATCGATCTGCTGGCGTTATTTCTTGACGCCAGACTACGATGAGAGCGCGTCACTTCCCTATTTTACCATGTGGTATTGACAACAAACGGTTTGACACAACTGGGGACAGCCACTACACTGCCCGTATGGAAGTGCGTTTCACTCCTGAGCAAGCAGCACGACTTTTGAAGGTTGCGGCGCAGGAAGGCATCGACCCCGAGGAACTGGTTAAGGATGCGGCGTTGCGCCTTCTGGAGGACGACACGCGCTTTCGCGCTGGCGTGCAAATGGGTATCGGACAGGCTGACCGGGGCCAGTTCGTCGAAGAAGAAGAAATGGACGCCCGCGTCAAACGCCTTTTCCGCTCCTGATGCGCATCCGTTGGACGCTTGCTGCGGCATCCGATTTGGAGCACATCAAGGACTATCTTACCGAGCGCAATCCCGAGTTTGCGGAGTCCACCGTGCTTGAGCTTTACGAAACCATCCGCTCCCTGAAGACATCACCGCACCGTGGTCGAGTTGGGCGCGAAGAAGGAACTCGAGAACTGGTGTTTACCCGCCTGCCCTATATTGTGGCATACCGCGTAAAAGAGCAGACCGTCGAGGTCCTCCACATTTACCACGCCGCTCAGCACCGTCCCTAATCCTTCCTTCATGCATGCGCGGCTTCAATCCTTTTCTCTGCAAATCTGCTCGAAAACATATCAGTACGGCAGAATTCAGCGGCTCGCAGCGGCGGCTATTTCCGTCTTTCTCGATTCGTTCCAAAGGTGAATGTATGGCTCCAAGTCTTTCATCATTTTTTGGAATTGCGCAAGGTCCAGCGACTGCGCGCCGTCGCTTATCGCTTTTTCCGGCGCGGGATGCACTTCCACGATCAATCCATCCGCGCCAATGGCCACGCCCGCGCGGGAGAGCGCCGGCACGAGGCTCCGTCTTCCCGTCGCGTGGCTCGGATCGAGAATCACCGGCAAGTGCGTTAGTTCATTCAGCGCCGGAATCGCGGCTATGTCGCACGTGTTCCGCGTCACCGTTTCAAACGTGCGAATTCCCCGCTCGCACAAAATCACATCGGGATTTCCATGTGCGGTGATGTATTCCGCGGACATCAACAGTTCTTTCACCGTGCTGCTCAAACCTCGCTTCAACAGCACCGGCCGGCCGCACTTTCCCAGTGCCTTCAGCAGCATGAAATTCTGCATGTTTCGCGCGCCCACTTGCATCACGTCCGCGTATTTTGCGACCAGGTCCACGTCGCGG
>JBGQCW010000191.1:0-4683 GCA_041495565.1 Candidatus Acidiferrum sp. | reverse complement strand
TTTTGCGTGCCCACTTTTGTTGTTGAAAGGGCAGCATACAGATTCGCGCGCCGGAGCGCCTCCTTCTCCGGCAAACCTTCTCCAAGGAAAACCGCAAAGCTGCCGATGAAGGCATCGCCTGCACCGGTCGTGTCCACAGCCTGAACCTTGAAAGCGGGGATCAGCTCCATCCCGTCCGACCCAGCCACAAGGGAGCCGCGCTCGCCAAGGGTAATGATGACGCGCCGCATCCCTTGCTGAAGCAGAAACTCCGCGCACTTTTTTGCATCGTCGATCGATTTCACCGGCATCCCAGTCGTGATTTCCGCCTCGGTTTCGTTCGGAATGAAATAGTCAGCGGCGCCGGCTTCTTTGAAGTCCACCGGCTGCGCTGGAGCGGGATTCACGATGCAGCGAATGCCATTGGCCTTGGCGAAGCGCACGGTGTGATAGACGGTACGCAAAGGAATCTCAAACTGCATGACGATGGTGTCCGCCTTGCGGAGAAGCGGCGCGGCGGCATCCACATCTTCGGGCGAGAGCGAGTCGTTGGCGCCCTTCACGACGATGATTCTGTTCTGGCCGCTCGGTTCCACGAAGATGGGCGCGACGCCGCTGGAAACGCCCTCGGCGATCCCTACGTACGTCGCGTCAATCCCCTGCGATTCGAAATTCTTGATCGTGGCGGGGCCGAAGAGATCGCTTCCCACTTTCGCGACCATTCCCACGTTGGCGCCGCAGAGGCGCGCCGCGACTGCTTGGTTAGCCCCTTTGCCGCCAAAGCCAAGGTCGAACTTCTTGCCAAAAATCGTTTCGCCGGGGCGCGGGAATACGTCATTGAACGTGGTGAGATCCACGTTGGCGCTGCCCACGACGACAATAAGGGATTGCTTGGCCATCACTTCGCCTCCGGTCATTCTGCGCGCGGATTATATAAGAACTCAGTTCGGAAGCAGCAACAACTCTCGCTGGCAATCTGAATTGAGGCGTGTGGAATCTTCAGGTTTATCCTTGACAGCTGGAGTTGTGGTGACTATAAGCAGCCAGAGCCACAAAGGGCAAGACGGCGCCGCGTTCAGCGTTTGCTGAATGTCAGAAGAAGTTCGCATCGCCTGGCCCGCGAAGGAGCCGCAACTTCATGTTCGTTCCTCACGCTTTTGGCATTGCCCTTCTGATGATGATCACCAGCGCCATCTGCTGGGGCTCCTGGGCCAATACGTACAAAGGCGTAAAGAACTACCGTTTCGAATTGTTTTACTGGGACTACGCCGTCGGTATCTTCCTGATCTCGGTGGTGCTGGCCTTTACCATGGGGAGCACTTCGAAGGATGCGACGAGTTTCCTGAACAATGTTCACGCCGCGGATGGCTCGAATTTCATCTACACGCTGGCGGGTGGCGCAGTTTTCAATCTGGCGAATCTACTGCTCGTCGCGGCGATCGACATGGCCGGCTTGGCCATAGCGTTTCCGGTTTCGATTGGGATCGCGTTGGTGGTCGGAGTCGTTTCGAGCTACTTGCTGCAGCCCAAGGGGAATGCGGGATTGCTGGCGGCGGGCGTAGCCTGTGCCGTCATCGCGGTGATCCTGGATGGCAAGGCTTACGGTAGCCTCAAGAAGGCAGCCGGGTCAGTTTCTCAGAAGAGCATCGTCATCTGCATCGTTTCCGGTATTCTGATGGGCCTCTGGGCGCCATTTGTAACTCATGCGATGACCCGGGGGCACACATTAGGTCCCTACAGTATCGGCGTTTTCTTAACACTCGGCGCGTTGGTTTCCTGTCTTGTCTGGAATGTGTACTTCATGAAGAAGCCACTCGTAGGAGAACCCGTGAAGTTCGGCGAATTCTTTCGTGGTCCTGCCGCCGGCCACATGCTTGGCCTACTAGGCGGCGCGATCTGGGGCATCGGCACCGTCTTCAATCTGGTGGCTGCAAATTTCACCGGGGTGGCGATTTCCTACGCCATAGGCCAATCCGCACCCATGGTTGCCGCGTTGTGGGGCGTTCTGATCTGGAAGGAGTTTGATGGGGCGAATCGCCAGGCCAAGACGTTTCTCGGCCTGATGTTCTTGTTCTATATGCTCGCGATTCTTCTCGTCGCGAAAGCCAACACGGGGAGCTGATCCCGGATTGGTCTAACCTGCGAAAACGTTGCGGAGCATGAACCAAAGATTTCCCGGACGTTCTGCAAGCCGTCGCACGAACCATGGATACCAGTAACTGCCGTAGGAGACCAGAACGATGGAAGTGCAGCCCGCGTTAGCGAGACGCTCCTGTTCGGCGCGCTGGATCCCGTAAAGCATCTGTACTTCCAAACCGGCCTTCGCAAGCCCTTCCATCGAAGCAAATTCGGAAAGACGCCGGATCAGCGCCAGGTCGTGCGTCCCAAAAGCCGCGCGCACACAGCGATTTTCTTTCTTTGCGATCAACATCTCCTTGGCCAGAGCGAAATAGTTTTCGTCCACGTCCTGTTTGTGGGGGAACGCGACCTCGGGAGGTTCGTTGTAGGCCCCCTTGACGAGCCGAATCGAGGGGCGCAAAGGCAATAGCTTCGAAAGGTCGTCCTTGGTTCGGTGCAGGTACGCTTGCAGGCAAACGCCAACGTTCGGGTACAATTGCAGTGCTCGGCGGTAGACATCCAGGGTCACGTCGGCGTAGTTGCTTGCCTCCATATCAACCCAGACGATGGAGTCTTTCCGCGCGCGCTCGAGGATGGTCTTTAGGTTATCGAAACACAGATCCGAAGAAAGATCCAAACCGAGCTGCGTCAGCTTGACGGAAATCTCCGCTTGAAGACCCTTTTGTTGAATGCGATCGAGCACTTCAAGATAGTGCTCGGTAACTTGCTGAGCCTCCGAGCGGTCCTTGATGTTTTCGCCGAGGTGAGTGAATACAGCTCCGATTCTCTTGCTACGCAGAGTCTGCGCCGCTCCAAGAGCATCCTCAAGGGATTCCCCAGGCATAAACCGGGAAACGGAGTTCCTTACAAAACTATAGTGCGTCGCGCGATCGCGCAGCCACTGATTTTGGGATGCCGCGAGCAGCAGTGATCGCATGAGACTCATAAACGTCCTACCTCTTCATTCATCGAATGTAACTTCCCTTTGCGAATTTCGTGCATCTTATTCTAGACCAGATTGCTGCCGCAAGTGCTTGCTTCTGTGAAAAGGAGAACCAGCTTTCGTCCCTACTGCGCTTGAGAAAACGGAGGGCCGGAAGAGCGAGACCTTTCTTCGCGGATGCTTTGAAGAGTAGCCCACACGGCCTAACTCTGCGCGGTGACGGCGCGGCGCGCATGCGGAATTGATAACCTGCGAAGTCGCGCCGGGATCAGGAAATGCCCAGCACGCGGAGAAGCATACCCGCCACGACGCCACCGATCAGGGGGCCGATCACCGGAATGGGTGCATAGCCCCAATCGGAGCCGCCTTTGCCGGCAATCGGAAGAATGGCGTGCGCGATGCGCGGACCCAGGTCGCGGGCGGGATTGATGGCATATCCCGTTGGGCCGCCAAGAGACAGTCCAACGCCCCAGACGAGGCTGCCTACGAGGTAGGGGCCGAGGCCCGCGGCAGGACCCGTTGCGGCGACGCTCTTTGAGAAAATGGCGCCGACGACAAAGACGAGAACAAAAGTGGCGATGATTTCGCTGAGCAGATTAGGGAGGAACCTCCGGATCGCAGGCGCGGTGCAGAAACAACCAAGCTTCGCGGAGGCGTCCGGCGTCTCCTTCCAGTGCGGAAAATAGTGCAGCCAAACGAGCGCGGCGCCGGCAATCCCGCCGAGCATCTGCGCGGCAAGGTACGGCGCAAATTTCGCAAAATTAGCATCACGCACCGCAAAGCCGATCGTGACCGCCGGATTCAGATGCGCGTCGCTGCTGCCGCAGGCGATGGCGGTGAAGACGCCGGCCATCACGGCGAACGCCCACCCGGAAGTGATGACCATCCATCCGCTGCCTTCAGCTTTCGAACGCTTCAGCAGCACCGCGGCGACAACTCCATCGCCCAGTAAAACGAGAACCATCGTGCCGAGAAATTCGCCGAGCAGCGGTGATGTCATGTGTCAACGCCTCCGTCAGGATTCGATCCAGTCGAACGAACGCGTGACCGCTTTCTTCCACTGCTTGTAAAGCTGTTCCCGCTCCGCTTCGGCCAAGTGCGGCTTCCACGTGCGATCGACAGCCCAGTTGGCGCGCAATTCCTCGAGCCCCGAAAAGAAATTTACCGCCAGCCCTGCGGCATAGGCTGCGCCCAGCGCCGTCGTTTCTTGAATCATGGGTCGAACGACCTCTCGATTCAGGATATCCGCCTGAAATTGCATAAGCATTTCATTGACAACCATACCGCCATCCACGCGCAGGCTTTCGAGGCCGATTTTGGAATCCTTTTCCATCGCCTCGACCACTTCGCGGGTTTGAAACGCAGTGGCTTCCAGAACGGCGCGTGCAATGTGACCTCTGTTCGCGTACCGCGTGAGGCCGGCAATGACCCCCCGCGCATTCTCTTTCCAGTACGGCGCGTAGAGCCCGGAAAATGCGGGAACAAAGTAAACGCCGCCGTTATCCTTTACCGTGCGGGCAAGCATTTCGACGTCCGAGCTTTTCTGGATGAGTCCCAAATTGTCGCGCAGCCACTGCACCAACGCTCCAGAGATGGCGACGCTTCCTTCGAGAGCATAATGAGCGCGGCCACTGCCAAACTTG
>JBGQCW010000190.1:0-4694 GCA_041495565.1 Candidatus Acidiferrum sp. | reverse complement strand
TTGATCGACGATGGTGCGCATGCCGGTGTGGTCTTGGGTCATTTGCGTGGCCATATCTTTCTGGCCCTGGAGCAGGGAGGTGACGTCGCGCTGGAGTTCAATGAGTTCACGGGCGACGGCTTCGGCGGGGCGGGGACCGACCAAGCTTCCGGCGAGTGCGCCAGCCAGAACGGCGGCGCTGAAGATGGCAACATTACGAATACGCATGAACAATCCTCCTAAGGGCTCCGAAGCGCTTCACCAAATGATTGGCAGCCGCAGGGCAGCCCGCAAAATCATACCGGCCAGGGAAATAAGTTTTTACTCTAACTAAAAGAGCTGCGGGCGGGCAAGGGTTTGCCGGGCCCCGCAGCTCTGGAAGTCACCAATCGGTCATCGTCGCGAACCGATGCACTGCGACAGCTTAGTTCGCCTTCACGAAGTGACCGCGACGGTTTTGCTGCCAGCAAGACTCGTTGCTCTCCGTACAGAACGGCTTTTCCTTGCCGTAGCTGACGGTGCTCAGCCGGTCCGCGGAAATGCCCGAGGAGACGAGAAACTGCTTTACGGCGCTGGCGCGGCGATCGCCGAGGCCCAGGTTGTATTCCGTGGAACCGCGCTCATCGCAATGGCCTTCGATGGTCACTTTGAGCTGCGGATAGCTCTTCAAGAAATCCGCCGTCTTGGAGAGCGCCGCGCGGGCGTCCGGACGAAGGTCGGCCTTGTCATAGTCGAAATAGGCGTCGCGCACTTCCTTCAGGAAAAGTTCATCGATCGTGGGCTCTGCAGGCGCGGGCGCCGGAGGCGGCGGGGCGTTCACCGTCACACTGGCGGTGGCGCTTGCTGAACCGCCGGGACCCGTGGCGGTAATCGTGTAGGTTGTCGAATCGGAGGGCGTGACCTTGGTCGAGCCTTGCGCGGTCACAGCTCCCACTTCCGGCGCGATGGAGAGTTGCGTCGCGTCGGTGGAGTTCCAGCTGAGGCTCGAAGATTCACCCTTGTTGACGGAAGTCGGGCTGGCCTGCAGCGTCACCGTGGGACGCGCGGGCGCGGGCGCCGGCGCCGGAGGTGCTGGAGGCGGTGCGACGGTTTTCTTAGCACAACCAAAAGTAAAAACAGCGGCGGTGAGCGCCGCGATCAAGCCGACACGACAGAGCGAGCGTGAAGCCAATTTCATGCGTATCCTCCTCAGCAGCAGAATCCCGAGTTCGTTCCACTAGAGCTACTATCGTAACACCAGCGGGCGGGGTCTGGGTAATATCTCGTATCACGATATATTATCGATTGCCCACAAACGCTTGCACCAGCAACCTCGACGTATCTTACCGCGTCGACCAATTCGGCGACTCATTATGACCGGTGGCCGTCAACTGATGCGACTGGGAGCCGTCCGCGAGCATCACCCAAATCTGCCGGGTGCCGCCGCGGGTGGATTCGAAAACGAGGTGGCGGCCATCGGGCGCCCAGCTCGGACGTTCGTTGCGGCCCTGGTCGCGAGTCAACTCGACAAGCTGTCGCGTGGCGGCGTCCATCACGTAAATGTCGTAGTTGCCGTTGGGGCGGCGCCAACTGAAAGCCAGCAATTGGCCGTTGGGGGCCCAGGCTGGATCAATGACATAGCCCTTGTCTGGGAGGTCCAATTTCGTGGTGCTGGTGCCGTCGGAATTCATCAAGTAAAGTTGCGGGGTGCCGCCGCGGTCGCTGACGAAAGCGATGGTCTGGCCGGTCTTCGGATTCCAGCTCGGAGACATGCTCGCGCCGTTGGCGATGGTCAAACGCTTGGGGCGGCCGCCATTGATGTCGCTGACGTACAGCTCGGGATTCCCCTGCATCGACGATGAAAAGACAATCTGGGTGCCGTCGGGCGACCAAGCGGGAGTGATGTTCGTGCCTCGGAAGCGCGGAAAGGACACGAGTTTGCCGGTGTCCATGGAAAACATGCAGACTTGCGCGCTGGTGAGGCCGAGGTTTGGTGCGAAGCAGGTGAAGGCGATGCGCGAAGCGTCCGGCGACCAGCGAGGAGTGAGCGAAATCGACTTCAGGGAAGTGAGCGGCCGCTGGTTGGAGCCGTCGTAATCCATCACCCAGATTTCCTTAGAGCCACCGCGTGAGCTGACGAAGGCCATCTGCGTTGTGGCTACGCCGGGGAGGCCGCCGGAAAGCTTGCTGACAATTTCGTCGGCAAATTGATGGGCGAATTTCCGGACCTGCGCGTCGGTGGGAGCGCCGCGATAAACCTTTCCGACTACGGCCTGCGAGGAAGGGCTGCGGACGTCAAAGAGCCAGGCTTCAATGGCGACTTCCGCGGTGGATTCGGACAAATTGCCGAAGCCTACGAAATTTGCATTGGTTGGCGGGTCGGTCCAGGCCGGATACTTCAATTCGGCGGGAACGCTGGGGGCTTGCGGAGGGTAGAAGCTGGGACTGGCGAGTTCGAGGATGCCACTGAATTGGAGATCGTCGCGCACGACCTGCGTGAAAAGGGAAGCGTGGGGTTTGGCCGAGTCCGAGCGGGCCGCGAAGTCCGCGATGGCGAGGCGCGGCTTGTTGGCATCGCCGAGACCGGTGCCGGCCCGGAACCATCCCTCGGATTGTCCAAGCGTCACCTGCGCGGTTAGCGAGAGAAATGCGAAGAATGAAAGCAAGCGGAATCGATTGAACGCGCCATTCACTCTGACCTCCGATCAACAGACGGAATTGAGATTCTCAATCGATTCCTCTCCTTCATGGGTTCTCTTTGTCCGGGAAATCCCAGAGAACGGATACGTCACGAGCAGTCCAATCGCTGGGGAGCGGCGGGAAGGGGCTTGAACTCTGAATTGCTCGCAGGCCAGAGGTGTCCCATGTCGAGTTCCCGCTCGGCTGGGAGACGCGAAGATTCTTCACAGTTCCGTCTCGCACGATCGTAAATGAAATGACACAGTGGAGAGTTCGAGAGTTACGCGCAGCTGGATCAAGGAATAACAGATTCCAGTTGGGAGCGACCTTGCGTTTTGCCGCTGCGATGTACCAGCCATAGCGCGTAGCGAAGTCCGTACTTCCTTGGCCCTGAATGGAGGCCCCGCTAGATCCCGCACCGGGAGTCGGAGAATATCCCGTAGGTAAATCGGGATTGCCGCCTTTGCCGTAAGGAACGGCGTTGTCCGGAGGGGGCGTCTTGCTATCTAGAGTTCTGGAGGGACGCGAAGGGGGCAGAGGTTTCTCTTTTTCGAATTTTGGGATTTTTGTAGCGTCGGTCTTGGGCTCGGGCGGTTTTGGCGGCTCTTCCTTGTAGAGGCCCTTGGTCGGATCCACCGCCTTGCTCTCAGTGACGACCGATTCTTTGGGCATGGGGATTCCGGCGGGGCTGACCAAGTTGACTTTCGTGCCGCCGAGGTCGCCACCGATGCCGCCCCAGCGGTTTTCACGAAATTGAATGAATGCCGAGACGACAATGACGACAGCCAGGCTGGCATGCATGATAACGGAATAGATGAGGAACTGCCGGAGGCTCAGGTCCTCGCGTTGCGAGCCCCCGAAGGAATCCATCGAATTGGCGACGGCATGCGTCATCATTATTGAGTGCGCGCGCGGGCGGTGATGGGCTCGGTGACGATGCTGATGTTGCTGATGCCGGATTGGCGTAGCGCGTCAACGACCGCAGCAAAACTGCCGAAAGGAACCGTTTCATCGCAACGGAGGAACACACCATCCTGCTTATTCTTCAGCTGGGCGTGGATTCTGGGGCCGAGCTGGTGGATATTGATGGACTCATTGCCAAGGTAGATGCGCTGGGCCTTGTCCACGGTGACGACCAGCCGCTCCTGGTTGATTTCCCTTACCGTGCGCGTTTTCGGGACGTCGACTTCGATGCCGGACTGGAGAATCGGCGCGGTGATCATGAAAATGATGAGCAACACGAGAACCACGTCCACGAACGGGACCATGTTGATCTCGGAGAGCGAAGACTGCGTCGATTTGGAGAGTTGCGGCATCTTCTGTGCATCTCTAAATGCGGCCGGGTTGGGACGGACGCACTGCTAGTTAAACGTCTTTTCGATCTGCGCGGTTACTTCCAGAGCAAAGGTATCCAGCCTCTGCGCGAGATCGCGAATATTCTGCAAAAATTGGTTGTAGAAGATCACCGCCGGGATCGCCGCAGCGAGGCCCGCAGCTGTGGTCACCAGAGCTTCGGCGATGCCGGGCGCGACTGCCCGAAGGCTGGCAGCGCCGGCGCTGCCGAGACCAGAAAATGCGTCGATGATGCCCCAGACGGTTCCGAAAAGGCCGATGAAGGGTGTCACGGAGCCTGTTGTGGCGAGCCAGGACATGCCTTTTTCCACGCGGCGGACTTCTTCGGCGGAAGCGAGTTGCATGCTCACGGTCACGGCCTGCAAACTTTTCAGCTTTTGCGGCTGCGGATTGCCTGTGCTGCCGCCGACCTGGCTTTGCAACTCGCGATAGCCTGCCGCGTAGACGGAAGAGAATGGTGAACCCGCAGTGGCCAGCGCTTGTGGATTCGCGACGCCGCGCGTGGCGCGGAAGATGCGGAGAAACTGGTCGCTCTGCCGGCGAATGCGGCCGAAGAGTCCCATCTTCTGGAAAATCATGGCCCAGGAAATAACGGAGAACGCGAGAAGAAGCAGCAGAACGCCGCGGGCGACCCAGCCAGTTTGATTAAGAAGCTCGAAGAGATCGGTGGCAAAAATCGTTGTGAACAGAAAAATGATGTACCC
>JBGQCW010000189.1:0-4725 GCA_041495565.1 Candidatus Acidiferrum sp. | reverse complement strand
TCCGACATCCCAATGTATCCATACACATGATGGCTGTGGCCATTTGTGAGTACGCCTTCAAAGTGGCCCCACTTTTCCACCATGCGCGACAAGAACTCCGTACGCCGCGGATCGAATGCCGGGTCAAATCTCATGGGAATCCGCAGGGATGTCGGCGGCGCCAAAAGATGCGATTGGGGAGCTTGGACCGCGGTTCCGTCATGGAAACACTCGTCGATGGGGATGTCGTACCAGCGAAAAATATCGTGTGGATTCAGGTGATAGACCACAGCCAGCGTATATAATTTGTGCAGGCCCGGCACAACTCCCCGGTTTTCAATCTCTGCCAGACGGCTGATGTGCAGTATGAATTCCGGACGGCCCCGGCGTGCCGCCAGCTCGTAGCTCGCCCGCTCTACTTCTCGATAGGTCAATCCGAGTCGTTCGCGGGCTTGCCGTAGACGGAGACCGGGATGCATGAATTCCTTGGGAGCGGAGTGCATGCCGTACACGAAGAGTACAACAGAATTACCCTTTTGTTAAGAATTTGGAACACACAAACCAGATTGCCCGCGAAACTCAGGTAGAAAAGGCTTTCCTGGACCCAAAATGTTTTTTTGGCGCACCTTCTTTCGGGAGGGCATGACTTCAGTCGTGCCGTAAAGTCCGAAGAATCATTTCGGCTTTAGCCTCTGAGGAAACGCTTTTTCGGTTGCCTCGCAGGCTCTTGTAGCGGCCGCCTTTTCCCCCTGAGCGGAGCCGAAGGGCCGAGGCGGGCGCCTTTCTCTTTGAACGCCATCACCGCCCCCACCAGCACGTCATTTCGAACGGAGCAGGCCGGCTTCTTCTTCCCCTCCGCTCCTGCCATCGACCTGTCCTGCTTGCCCCGACAGGGTCGGGGTCTCGTTTTTCCCATTCAACTTTCAACTGTCAACCCTCTCTTCCCCCAGTCGCCCCGTCCGGCGGCAGAATGGGGATTCTGCTATTCTGCGATTGGCCGCCTTGCGGGCATACTCTCAATTAATATGACTTCTTCCCTAAAACGCATGTACTCCGGACTCGCTGCTCTCTTTTTGGCCGTTGCGTGTTTCTTCGCTGGGGATAGCGTTCACGCGCAGGAAGCCGCCGTCGCGCCGCCTTCCGCGGAGTCCAAGGTCACTTCCGATGCCGACTTCATGGCCGCCGCCGATGAAGTCCTCGGCAAGATGAGCGAGATTACCGGCCTGAAGCTGCGCACACCGCTGAAGAAATCCTTGCGTTCGCGCGAGGAAATTCGCGCCTACGTCATCAAGCAGATGAACGAGGAAAAGAATCCCGCCGAACGCTACGCCGGCGCGCGCAGCGCCGAGGCTTTTGGCCTGCTTCCCAAGGGATTCGATCTCGATAGATTCCTGGTGGACGTTCTTACCGAACAGGTCGAAGGGCTATACGATCCCAAGACACAAGAGTTCTATATTGCGGACTGGAGCCCGCCTTCAGAACAGCGCATGGTGATGGCCCACGAGTTGACGCATGCGTTGGAGGACCAGCATTTCCAAATTGAGGCCTGGGTGAAAGCGGCCCGCCCCAACGAAGACGCCGAATTGGCGCGCGATGCCGTGCTGGAAGGCAGCGCCATGGCCGCCATGGTCGATTACCTCATGCTGGGCACAGGGAGTTCCCTCAAGGACCTCCCGGAATTCGATCCTTCCATGCTGGTAGGTGAATTGGGAAGCACTCCAACGCTGCAAAAGGCACCACCCTTCATCAAGGATGCTTTGATCTTTCCGTATCTCGGCGGGCTCACGTTTTCGGCCGCGATTCTGAAGAATACTGGTTGGTCAGGTCTTCCCGCTTTGTTCGAGAAGCCGCCTGTTTCCACGCAACAAATTCTGCACCCAGGGCTTTATCGGTCCGGGCGAACTCCACAGGGCGTCACCCTCCCGCACCTCGAAAAATTGCTTGGCAGCAATTGGTCGAAACTCGAAGAAAACGTCATGGGCGAATTCGGGTGGAAAGAAGTCTTGAAGCAATTCCTGGACGCCGACCGCGCTAAAACTCTGGCAGCGGCCTGGGACGGCGACTGGTATGCCCTTTACGAAGAGAAGCAGAGCAAACGGCTCGTGCTGGTGACTCGCTTGCACCTCGACAGCGAGGAACACGCAGCGCGGTTCTTCGGGCAATATTCGGAAGCGCTCGAGAAAAAATATTCCGAGCGCTCGAATTTGTTTCGCCGGCCGAACTTCTTTTCCTTTGAAACTCCGGATGGCGGCGTTTTCTTGAATTGTTTCGGAACCGAATGCGTGACTATGGAAGGCACGACCCGCAACGTGTTCGATGGCCTGACCAAAGCGCTGGGCTGGTCGCTGGCGTCTCAACCGACGGAACGACTCGGGTCCTCCGCCCCGGCGAAGACCGCCATGATCTTTGCGCCGCTGGGAAAACACGACGAGAAGATGTTCAACGATCGTGAACTGGACTTGGCATGGCTCACGCAGTGTGGGAACGAGCGAGCAGGGCAGGTTTCGCCGAATCACCGTGAATTTTCATTCGCTGCTGAAGACGGGCAACGCGCTGGAGAAACTTTTGCTCCAGACGCGCACATCGCGCGGCGATATAGGGATCGCGAGAGAAGCTGCGCTGACGCCTGAGTTTCGCGAGAGCAAGCTGCGCAAATTCCGTCGCGCGGCTCATGTCTTTGGCGCGCCGTTCGTAATGGACCGCAAGCTGCTCGCAGGCGTAAACGCCATCCTGCGGGTCGCCAACGATTTCCTGCCAGATCTCGGCGGCCCGCGCATGATCGCCGCGGCGCTTGGCCATCAGCGCGAGATCGCGCCGCGCCTTCGGGCGAAATTCTGTCGGTAGCCCGGCATCGAGCGCCCGCGCGCAGGCGGAATGCGCGCGGGCGGCGTCTCCGCGGCGTTGTAGAAACTTCGATAGGCCGAAGAGATCAAGGCTTTCCATTTCGTTCGTGGCGCCGGGCGTTTCGGAAAGCAGGCCGTTGATTTTGCAGAAGAGAGCGGCTAGTCCGCGCAAATCCATCTGATTGTGGCGGACGATCCCGGCGATGGGCTCCACCGGACCGCCCCGCAGATAGTCGAAATAATATTGCGGGATGAGCGCCGACGCCACGTCGTCTTCGCGGTGCCAGCCGAGCCGCGGCGCGTCGAGGACGCGGCGTTCGAGTTCCACCAGCCGCACGGAGCCGAGACGCAG
Organism: Candidatus Acidiferrum sp.; assembly: GCA_041495565.1. Classification (GTDB taxonomy): domain Bacteria; phylum Acidobacteriota; class Terriglobia; order Acidiferrales; family UBA7541; genus Acidiferrum. The sequence continues at coordinate 1,551 of JBGQCW010000189.1, read as the reverse complement.
TTTCCACAGAGCACGGGCGGGATGGAGCAGGTCCAGATGCGCGGTGAGCCGGGGCGCGGTGATGGAGCGCGTCATGGTGAAGCGGGTTTCGAGCAGCGGCCAGTCGAAGGACTTGCCGTTGAAGGTAACCAGCACGGGCCGCTCGGCGATACGCGCGGCAAGTTCATGCAGCAGCGAATGCTCTTCCGCAAAATCACGCATGAAGAATTGCTCGATTTGTAATCCGCCAGCATCCCACCAGGCCAGGCCCACAAGAAACGCGTACGTCCCCGTGCCTCCCGCCAGCCCCGTCGTTTCCGTGTCCAGAAAAAGCCATTTCGCTGGATTATCTAATGCTGCGCGCGTTTTTCGAGAGAGCGATTCATCGCGTGTGCGTGAGAGCAATTCCAGTGCGACGGGAGACGGATCGGCGAGCTCCGGCGTGGAGAACCAGTTTCGAATGGCGAGATGTTCGCCGAAATGATTCTTAGCCACGCCTGCGCCGAGGAGCTGGCCGAGCGCGTCTTCTTCGCCCGGTGCCCGCAGCGTTGCTGGCCGCGCGGGCACAGAACGCGCGGGCCTTAGTGCGGCGAGCCGTGAAAATCGATCGGCTGTTCCTGCCATCTAGGCACACAACCTGTCGAGAATGGCGAGGGCGGCTTCTTTTGCGCGGGGGGCGAGATCGCCCGCAGGGCCCACGCAGGATGGGCAGCCCTGTTCGCAGGCGCAGGCGGAAATGAGTTCGCGCGTTTTTTGCATTAGTAAATCGTGCGTTCGAAAGAGGGGTTCGGAGAAACCGATGCCGCCGGGGTAGGCGTCGAAGAGGTAGAGGTTTGGTTCGAAGAATTCTTTTGCGCTGGCGGAGATAACGTCTTGCATTCGGGACGGAGTGAAATCATCCATCGTGCCGGGATGGGGCGCACCATGCCGTGCCCCTACAACGGCGGACGCGGATTCGAAATCGTTTGCCGGGGGACGCTCGCCGATGGCGGTGCCGAGATCGCGGCGATCGCACATGAGGAGGAGAGTGGCGACGGATTCGAGCGCGTGGAGCAGGCCGAACATCCCGCTCTGGCGCTCGCTCACGCTGAAAGGGAGCGATTCGAGGAGCGGGCGTTCGAGAGTGATCCAGTAGGAGGTGGTGTGCATTTCGTTTTCGGGGAGTTCGAGTTTGCCGTCGCCGATATTTTCGTTGGTGAAGAATTTGATTTTCTTGAAGCCGACGACCTGGGAGCGAACTAGGACGTCGCCGTGGGAATGACTGTGGGCGGACCTAATTGCGCGTGATTCAACGATGAGATCTTTTCCGGCCGGGCCTGAATCTTCGATCGCTTCGCTTAGGATGACACTGTTACGTGTGGACGAAGTGGCGGCGATTTCGAGCACGCGGACCTGAGTGTAGCGGATGGCGTCGGTGTAGTAGTCGACATCGACCTGCTTGACGTAGGCTTTGCGCTCCTTGAAGTCGAGATGCTCGACGTGGTACTGGCGGCCGCCGTGGATGTAGATGGCTTTTTCGTGGACGAAGACGAGGGCGCTTGGGAAATCAATTTCGCCGATGACGTTGGGTTC
>JBGQCW010000188.1:0-4725 GCA_041495565.1 Candidatus Acidiferrum sp. | reverse complement strand
TTGAACGCCACGATTCCGCGAAAATCGAGGGCGTCGCCGTCTGCGACGTGGAGGCGCCGCCAGGTCTTGCCTGCGTCGAGCGAGCGAAGGATCACGCCGTTCGAACCGGACGCCCACACGACGGCCACATGCGCGCCTTTTGCGTCCGGCACAGAAGCCGCGCTCACGCCGCGCAAATTTGTGTCGATCCCGCTGGTTTGCACTTCCCACCACTGAGCGCCAGCAGGCACAGCGACAAGCATCCATAGTAAGAGCGTTCGAATGGCAAGCATCTTCGTAGTCATCGGGAACCCGGCGCCTGGGCTCCGGGCGCCAGATTCTCGAACACTTTTCCACCCTTCATGACGAAGACCACGCGGCGCGGGGCCGTGACATCCTGCAAAGGGTTGCCGTCCATGGCCACGAGGTCCGCTTCCATTCCGGGAGCGATGGCGCCAATTCTATCCTGCATCCCAAGAGACTCCGCGGAAAGCGATGTGGCGGAAATGAGCGCGGCCATAGGGTCCTGGCCTCCATCGCGAACGCGCACGATAAATTCTTCGTAGTTTCTTCCGTGCGCCCCGGCAACCGCGTCGGTCCCATAGATGATTTTCAGGTTCTTGTGTTTCAGAGCGCGCTTAAACGTTTCCAGGACAATGGCCTTGCCCTGCTCCATAAACGCGAAGCCCTGCTCGTTGTAATTTCCGATGCCCAGGAATTTCTCCTTGTTCTCGAGATAGTTCTGCAGGACGAGGCCGATGTTGGGGTCGTAGTAGGTTCCGTGCCGGGCCATAAGATCGAAGACTTCATCGGTAACGTATGCGCCGTGCTCGATCGTCGTGCAGCCGGCCAGCGTAGCTGCTTTTGCGGATTCCGCCGAGTGAGCATGAACCATCGTGCGCAGGCCCAGCAACTTGGCTTCCCCGCAGGCGGCCTGGAGCTGCTCGTCGGTCATGGTCTGGGCGCCGCCCTCGCGGATGCTTTTTGAGGCGAAGAGCTTGATGAAATCCGCTCCTTGCTGTTTTCTTTCGCGGACCAGCTCTCGCAGTTTTTCCGGAGAACCGCTTTGCTCCGTAAGCGGTTCGAGCGACGTGAGCATGCGCGGTCCCGGAACGATGCCGCGCACGATGGCGTCCCGCCAATCCTTGTCTTCGGGTGAACCGGGGCTTTGGATGGTGGTGAAGCCGGCGTTCAGCGTGAGAACCGCGTTGTCCACGGCGTGCAACATGGCCTGCGTGGGAGGCTCCTCTTTTCCCGCTAGACGGCCCTTGTCGAAATGCCAAAGAATGTGCGCATGCGTGTCAATCCAACCGGGAGTGAGCGTCAAGCCGGTGAGATCGTAGGTGATGGCTCCCGGAGGCACAGCCCCGCCGATTCGCGCGATCTTTCCGTGTTCAACGACGATGATGGTGTTGCGGAGGATCTGGCCTTTTCCATCGAGAACGGTGTCTGCCTTGAGGACGATGGGCCGGTCCTGCGCTCTCGCAAGTCTTGTTGCGAACGACGGCGCAAAGAGGACCGCGCAGAGCAACAATCGCAAATATCTCGGCATGGCCACTCCTCCGACTATCGGGCTTCCGGCTTGAGCAACTCGCCCAGATAATCGGGCTTGTCCGGGATTCGAATGAGATGCGGATAGCGCTCGCCGTCGTGGTAGTTGATCGAGCAGATCTTGTAGTAATCGTTGACGATCACCAGCAACTCGATCGGCCGCGAACTGCTCTTACTCGCCTTGATGGCGTCGTCGAGAATTTCGGGAGTGAATAGGCGGCCGTTCACCCCGACTATTTTCATGCCGGGAGCGAGGCCTGCCTTGAACGCCGGGCCGCCGAAGATGGCGTCGCTGACGACTCCTTCCCGGCTGAGGTTCAGGCCGATGGTGTAGGTGCCGACGGAGATGCCACGGGAAATTCGACCAGGGGCCGGCGGCTCGGGAGTGAATGTCAGCTTCCAGCCACTTGCTTCGATACCGGCTGCCGGCGGCTCGGGAGACGTGGACATCAACCGGCTGTTCCAAAAGCCCGCCCAGTCGTACTTCACAACCTGATTCAGCATTTGCACGAGTTCGTCGAAGGTGAAGGGCTTGAGCTCCGGGCCATTGTTCGGGCCGCCATAAAAAATGTGGAAGAAGTCTTCAAGAGATTTCTGGCCGTGGCTTTGGTCATGAATAAGGTTTGCGGCTTCAAGCCAGAGCAGCTCGCCCTCTTCGTAGTAATCCGAGCCGCGCCGCCAACTGGTCCATCCACTGGAGTCGGGCCCGCCTGTGAACGTTCCAGGGACGGCCACAGCGGTATCAAGCACGGAGCGCCAAGTGCGACCGGGACGGCCAGGGCCGAGACTTGCGGCGTAACTCGCCAGCGCCTGGTGATAATCGTCGGCCGTCCAGAGGCCGCTGCGTGCGGCGAGCAAGTCGCCGAGATAGGAAGTATTGCCTTCGTAGACCCAGAGCAGCTCCGTTTGCAGGGGAACCTGGAAATCGGGAGTGGACATGTCTTTCGGGCGGCGGAATTTTCCGCTCCAGGAATGTGCGAATTCATGCGCGAGTAAGCCTCCCACTTCACGTGCCGCGCCCGGGGAGAGCAAGACGCGCTCCGGGAGGCGGCTGTCGTTGGAGTCGTGGTGCTCGACGCCGAAATGGGGCGTGTGCTCGCTTAAGGTGAGAAGGAAATGGTAGTTGCGATAGTGGCGCGAGCCAAAAAGTTTACCGGATTCGGCGACGACGTTGGTCAAGCCTTTTTGCACTTCGGAAGTCATCGCCAGGGCTGCTTCGCTGTCCGAGACGACGTCAATCTCGTGGTGAATGGCTTCGCCGGGCGGCGTCAAATCGAAAACGTGGTAATACTCACCGGCGATGAGCGGAGAGTCGAGCAAGCGGTCGAGCGCAACGGATTGAAAAGTGATTTCAGATGCGGACTGGGTTTCAATGGGCAGCGCGGTGCCGAACTTCCAGCCGGGCGGGAGTTGCAGCGTGGGCTTAAAAATAATCTGGGAGGACGGAGCGCCCGCGGGATAGAGCAGGACCGGATACCAATTGAGATCGAGCAGTTTGGCGGTTGCCGAGCATACCGGGCCGCCGGACACCAGGTAATCGAACGAAACTTCCACCTCTTTGGCGCCGGGGGGAACGTCGATGTGGAAGGTGAAGACGTCGAGCGTATCCCTTTTCCACGAGAGCAGTTTGCCGTTTGCGGAGATTTTGAGGCCCGTGAGATTGGAGATGGGTCCGATCGGCGCGTGAACGCCTTGAATCCACTTTGGGTAGAAAAGCGTCAGCGGGCCGGGCGCAGCGGGAATCACCATATGGACGCGGATGATTTTCTGCGGCGCTTGCGTGGCATCCACCGAGAGGCGAATGGCCGGGCTCGATTCAGCCCGAGCTGGGACGTTGCCGAGCACAACGGCCGCGGAAAGAAACAGCAGGGTGCGTAGGGTGAGTTTGCTCATCCGAAAATCTCCTTGCGTCGCGGGTTTCTTTTCAGATGGGTTGAGGCGTGAATCGAATGCGCCGGACTGCAATTCCGCCGGCGTCTTCCAAGGCGATGGCCGTGCCATCGGTCCACGATTGGATTCACAGGGCTGAAAAACCGCACTCGCGCGATGCATCATATCTCTGGCTGCGCGCCACTGCAACGAAAGCTGCCGCAACACATGCCGGTCCTTTGCCAATCGAGCAAAAGATCGGGAAGCGCTGACGGGCACAAACTAATCGTTTGAGTATTACATCCCGCTGTCTTAGACTTTCGCGGGCTTCCGGGAGGAGTAAATCATGCCAACAACGCGAAGAACATTTTTAGGAGCGGTCGGAGCGGCCGCCGCCCTCGGGGTCGTCGAGAAAGCGGCATTTGCAGAAGCGCCCAAGAGCGCGGCAGACGCTGCTGCAGCCACCGGCGAGAAGGTATTGTTTTGGGTGGCGGCCTCGACGCCCTGCAGTAAGGATTTGAAGTTCGATGAGGAACTGTACAAGGACCTGCTGGCCTACTTGAAGGCCAACGGCGCCGATGGAGTGGTGGTGCTGGGGACCACGGGGGAATATCCGTCCTTTTCCATGGCGGAGCGGAAGAAAATCGCGGAGACGGCCTTCAAGTACCGCAACGGGCTGAACCTGATGGTGTGCTCCGGCACCTCGAATTTTCCGGAGACCATCGAGCTGTCGCTGCACGCCGAAGCCAACGGAGCAGATGGCCTGCTGATCGTACCGCCGTTTTACTACAAGCATCCGCATTTGGATGGTTTGACGAAGTACTACACGCTGATCTTTGAAAAGGTGAAAATTCCGATCAATCTGTACCACATTCCGTTTGCCAGCGGCGTGCCCATCTCGCTGGAGCTGCTGCACAGCCTGGAAAAATATCCGAATCTCGCGGGCATCAAGGACTCGATGGACGACGTGCCGGAGTATGAGCGGTTCGTGGCGGAGTTTCCCAAGCTGAACATGCGCACCGGTACGGATACTAATCTGAAGTACGCGCTGGACCACGGCATGGGCGCGATCCTCGCGGAAGGCAACAACTTTACCAAGCAGATCGCGGCGGTATTTGCCGCGAAGCGCGCGGGCAAAGATATCAACGAGCCGATCGCGAAACTGAATGCGGCGCTGAAGATTCTGCGCGAGGGCGGGGTCGATTCCTATGGCCCGATGAAATACGCTCTGAGCCTGCAAATGGGAACGCGGCAGTTTTATCCGCGGCCGCCCAACTCGGATGTAACGGACGAGCAAAAAACGAAAATCAAACAGGCGCTGGAGCA
>JBGQCW010000187.1:0-4743 GCA_041495565.1 Candidatus Acidiferrum sp. | reverse complement strand
GCTCGATCTGTTTGTGGTAAATCTTCGCCGGTGAGCAAAGCGCAAAATACTGTACGAGCAGAAAGTCGATCTTGTCCCTGTCGGTGTTGCTCTTTTGTGGCTTGCGCAGATGGCGGTTAATCAACGCGCGCAGCCCGCTCTCGCTGGCGTTCAGCGTAGTCATCTGCAGAAGATGACGAAGCTGGTGCACCAGGACGCGCTGGTCCATCGAATCCAGCCATTCGTCTACCTGGCTGAAGAGTTCCAGATCCGGTTTTTCCGGTAGAGTCCGCTTGGCCTGCGGAAAGGGAATTTCGAGTTCCAGTTGCTTGCCCAGCGCCAGGTAGATCGGGAACACCTCGCGCGCTTCGTTCCATTGCAACTGTCGCGGGCTCTCCGGTCGGGCTGGAGCGGGGATATTCAACGTTGTAATCGTTTTGTTCACGGCTGTGTCACCCAGTCGCAGCGGCCTTGAGAGAATCGAACGGCCACTGCTTTGCGTCCTTCGTGGTATTGCACGCCAACTACGGTTCCTTCTGCCGAGCGCCCTTTCTGGATTGCTTCCAGCCGCACGCGATCGTCAAACTCGAGCGGCAAGGTCGAAAGAAAAATTGCGTATTCTGCTCCACCAAACTCCACGACGGTCGCTTCTCGCAATCGCGTTCCGCCCGCGCGCAAGGAGGTCACTTGCACCGGAATCCGAACCGGTTTCGCTTCCGGAAAAAAACGCCCCAACTGCTCCGCGCAGTCTTGCTCGATTGCAGTGAGTATCGAATTGCTGGAACGTCTCACGTCGCCTCTCGTCCTGCCGGCCAAGGATCCACGCGCTTCGTTGCGGCCAGACACACCACGCGCTGCAAAAGACACAGGCTTCCGCTGACAGAGATGCACGCTGTGCGCCAAAGGAACAGAAACGTGGAATTCGTGGAAACTACGGAAACAGAAGGGGTTAGGTTTTTCCTCAGAGTCCGGGGCGGCTCATTCGTCTCACGGTGAAACGCTTGTGTCTCACGCCTCGATACTTCCGGTCGCCTTCAGGGTGACTTTCGTGAGACGTCTTGCTTCCTAATGGGTCGTCCCCTGCGATTCCGCATTGTCGGCACCGCTGCCTGCCCTTGACGGTATGTTGTAGCGCTTCAGTTTGCGATACAGCGTAGCTCGGCTGATTCCAAGCATCTTTCCCGCAAGGGCTTTGTCGCCGTTCGCTTGCTCGAAGACACGCAGAATGGTCATCCGCTCCATCTCTGCCAGTGCCGTCGTCGAGAGTGACGCCGCGTCCGGAGAGGCGGAGTTCGTCGAACCCGCCTGTTCGCTGCGGATGGCTGGGGGAAGATCGATCACATCAATCGTCTGGCGGTCACCCAGCGTGACCGCGCGGGCGATGCAATTCTCAAGCTCACGGATGTTACCCGGCCAGTCGTAGTGCAAAAGACTTTTCATGGCGGCGGCTGTCACCTGGATCTGCGAGCCCTTCGCGTAGCGATCCAGAAAATGATGAACGAGAACTGGGATGTCAGACCGCCGCTCGCGCAGGGGAGGGAGGTGCACGGTCACGACGTTAAGACGGAAGTAAAGGTCCTTTCGAAACGTTCCGGCGCGATAAGCGGCTTCGAGATCGCGGTTCGTCGCGGCAATCACGCGGACATCCACGCTTACATTCTCGTTGCTGCCCACCGGCCGGACTTCCTTTTCCTGCAGCACGCGCAGGAGTTTGGCCTGCATCTCCAGGGGCAGTTCGCCGATCTCATCCAGGAAGATCGTCCCGCCGTTGGCTGCCTGAAACAATCCGGTCTTCGTCTTCGTCGCACCTGTGAAAGCGCCCTTCTCGTATCCGAAAAGTTCGCTCTCCATGAGTGTCGGGACGAGCGACCCGCAATCCACTGCCACAAACGGTGTCTGCGCCATGGAACCGCGGAAATGGATCGCCCGGGCCGCCAGCTCCTTTCCCGTGCCGCTTTCGCCGGAAATCAGCACCGGCGTCCGCGTGTCTTTGAGGCGCGAAATCATCCGCAAAACATCCTGGATGTTCGCCGACGTTCCGATCATGCCGTCGAGGTTTTCTTCCGTGGTCACTCGTTCGCGCAAAAACTCATTCTCGGTGACCAGCCGGACCTTTTCCGCCATCCGTTGCAATAGCAGCCTCATCTTTTCCACTCGGAAAGGTTTTTCGATGTAGTCGTAGGCCCCCAGCTTCATCGCATCCACCGCCGACTCGATGGACCCGTGCCCCGTCATGATAGCCACCTCGGTATGCGGCAAAAGTGTCTTCGCTTGCTTCAGCAATTCGACACCGGACTTGGTGGGCAGCTTCAGGTCCGTGAGGATGAGATCGGGAGCATCGGCCTCCACCCGCGCCAGCGCCGCCTCGGCGCTCTCCGCCTCCGCGCAGACGTATCCCAAAGTGTTGCCGATGGTCATGCACAGACGGCGAATGCTCTGCTCATCATCCACTACCAGTAATCGTGTCTTGGTCGCGTCGCTCATGGTTTTCCGAACGTTTTCTCCACAATTGAAATCAATTGCTGTACTCGAAATGGTTTTTCGATGCACGGTGTTCCGCTTTGTGCCAGGAACGCCTGCGTATCGCTGTTTGCCGTATCCCCGCTGATAAGAATGATGCGCGTCCTGAGTTCTGGACGATTCTTCTGGATCCAGGCATGCACTTCCGCTCCATTGACGGCCCCCGGCATTCGAATGTCGGAAATCACGCCTGCGTACTCCCCCTCGGAAAGCCGCTCCAAGCCTTCCGCGCCGGACGCGGCATTCACAACGGCATATCCTTTGCGCTCCAGTGCCGCGTGCAGGAAGGCAATCACCGACGGCTCATCTTCGATGAGCAGGATACGCCCTGCGTTCCGGATCGTCGATTGCACGCTCACCGCCCAGCCTCTTTCGCCGCCGCTGCCGCCACTGAGGTTTCCGTCGCCACCGGAATCCGCACCACAAACGTGCTGCCCGCTTCTTCTTCATTGCTCCAGCATTGAATCTCGCCGCCATGCGCGCGAACGATTCCGTAACAAATACTCAGTCCCAGGCCCGTGCCCTTGCCCACCTGTTTGGTCGTATAAAACGGATCAAAAATCCGCTGCGGATCTGCAATTCCTGTTCCATTGTCGCTGATGGCCACTTCGATCATGTCGATTCGCCGCCGCGTATGAATCTTGATGCACCCGCGCTGCCCCGCTTCCTGCACCGCATCATAAGCATTGTTCAGTATATTCAGAAACACCTGCTGCAGTTGCTGCGAATCCCCCAATGCCGGCGCCAGCGTCTCCTCAAGATCTTCGAGCACCTCGACTCCATGGCTGGCAAAATCGTAGCTTCGCAGCTTGATCGTCTGCCGCAGCACGCTGTTCACCTGAACAAGTTCCCGCTGCACCGGCCGTTGCCGCGCAAAGCTCAGCAAATCCTGCACGATATCCTTCGTTCGCTGCGTCTCCTGCAGGATGATCTGCAAGTCGTCCCGCGCCGACAGCGGCACTTCAGGATTCTCAAGCAGCAGGTCCGTGAATCCCAGAATCGCCGCCAGCGGATTATTCACCTCGTGCGCGACGCCCGAAACCAGCCGCCCGATTGTCGCCATTTTTTCGCTGTGCGCAAGTTTTGCCTGCAGCAGCGCGGCGTCCGTAATATCCGTCATCACCACCACCACGCTGTTCACCGCTTTTTGTTCGTCTCTCATGGGGCTCAGGCTGATGGAAAAATGTCCCATCGAGCCGTCGCTGCGGCGCACCCGCAGCTCCAGATTTTCCACCTGCTGGCCGTTCGCCGTCGTGCCCAGCGCCGCGTCGAAATCCTCGCGGTGGGAAGCCTCCACCCAATCCACCAGCCGGTGCCCGATCAATTCGTCTTCCTGGTAACCCGCTTCGTAGCAGCGCCGGTTGGCATAGCTGATGAGTCCCGCCGTATCGAGCACCAGAATCATGCTCTGCGTGGTATTCAATATTTTTTGGTTGAAGTCGCGTTCCCGCTGCAGTTGCGATTGGAAAGTTTTTTGCTCCGTCACATCGAGCATCAGCCCGCGGATTTGCGCAATCCTTCCGCGCGGATCGCGCACCGCCGTAATATTCTGCAACGTGTGCAGGAGTGTTCCGTCCTTGCGCCGCAATGTCTCTTCGTAGTTGCGCAACACTCCCCGCTCCGCCAGCGCCTGCAGAAATCTCTCGCGCACGTCAGGTGCTGGGTACAGGTGCGGACCCACATCCGCCCGCAGCAGTTCCTCTCGCGACGCGTATCCCAGCATGCGCACCATGGCGTCGTTGACGTCCAGGAATCTTCCGTCGGGCGTCGCGAAGAACAATCCTTCCTGAATGCTGTCAAACAGCTCGCGATACTTCCGTTCAGCCTCCCGCCGGTCCGTAATGTCTTTCAACACGTGGATCGTGCGCGTGTCGTCGTCGGAGACGCCGGGCGTCCGCGAAGTCGAAACGAGAAAAATGCGCTCGGCGGACGCCGCCACATACTCTTCCCGCGTGCGCTTCGTGTCGCGGCAGAAGGGGCAGGGCAAATCGCTGCCCGTTTCCGCGATCTGCCGCAGGCTGCTCATCGCTTCGCCCACCAGCGCCACCGGCGGAACGCCCAGATGCGACGCCAGCGATCGGTTGGTTCGAACAATGTTCCACGCGCGATCGTGTACCACGATGTAATCGCTGATCGCGTCGATGTCCTCGACCCATTGGCGCTTGGACCGCTCGAGCTGCGAGAAGCGCCGGAAATTCTCCAGGGATAACGCCGCATGGCTCGCAAGCGCATGCAACAGCCGTT
>JBGQCW010000186.1:0-4777 GCA_041495565.1 Candidatus Acidiferrum sp. | reverse complement strand
CCGGTTCAATACCGTTGGCGCAGTTGCCGGTTTGTCCGTTGGGTTGCTCGCGTCCATCGGGCTTATCCTCGTTGGCCCGAACTTCATGGGCATCGATTCACAGAATGCCGCCGGGGCCGCGCGCCACTTGATCCAGGCGAAGGCCTGGTTTCCGCTGGAAAATCCGGGCATCCTCAGCGTGCCGCTCGGATTCCTCGCGGCATTCCTGGGAACTTTGTCGAGCAAGGAACCGGAAGCGGAAGCCAAGTTCAACGAATTTCTGGTCCGCGCCAACACTGGGCTGGGAGCGGAAAAGGCATCCGCCCACTGAAGCTCCGCGCACGGTTCAACGATAGTTTGGCGGATTCACGGATTGATCCATGCCCATGCACGTTTGCCCGCCTTTAGCGACATTGACGCTGAGCAGACGCGGACCTTTCGCAGCGAACTCTTCTTGTAAGACGCGCTCGAGATCTTCCGGCCGGTCCACTTCGCGCGCGGCCATGCCATAACCCTGCGCGATTTTCACCATGTCGATGCCGGGAATATCCATTCCGGGAACATTGCGTCCGACCTTTGTGAAATCGCAGAACGATTTCAGGGCGGTGTAGTCGCCGTTACGCAAAACGATAAAAAGGACCGCGGCATTGTATTGAACGGCACTCCAGAGGGCCTGGATCGAATATTGGATGGAGCCGTCGCCGACGGGGCAGACGACTCTTCTGCCGGGATTCGCGAGCTGCAGGCCGACGGCGGCAGGCAGCGCAAATCCCAAAACCCCATTCGGCACGGAATAGAATGAGCCCGGTTCGTCCGAAGTGAGATAGCGATCGAGATCGCCTTTGGAAGAGGGACACTCTTCGCAGATGACGGTATTTCGCGGCATGACCCGGTTCAGAACGCTGAATAGATAACTCGGTGTGATGGGATGCTCGGCTTTTGGTTGCGGAGGCTCCGTCCGCGACGAGCCAGCCGAGCGCGCTCTGGCCTTGGCATGCGCGCGAAGGTATTTTGCGGCGGCGGCAAGATTTCCGACGATGCTGGTTCCAGCGAGTGCGGCGGAAGCGTCGAGCGGCGAGTTTGTGATTTGGAAAAGTTTCGTCCCCGGCTTGATGGGATTCCCCGGCACATAAGCGTAATAGAGGAAAATGGGCGCGCCCAGGACCACAACCGTGTCGTAACTCGCGAGCTGGTCGGCAAGCGGTTGCTGGGCGGGCAGCAAACTTCCACGAAAAAGCGGATGGGTTCGCGGAAACGTCCAGCGGGGAGAAATCGGCTGCTGATAGACATCGGCGTTGAGATGTTCGGCAAGCGCAACCACGTCGTGCCATCCGCGGTCTTCCTCGATCTGCGAACCCATGACGAGCGCGGTGCTGCGGCTCGCATCGAGCGCCGCAACGACTTTGTCCAGCGCAGCGGGGTCCGGCGATGCGCCGGGGCTCACTTCTCGAACCGTGATTGGCTGACAGTCGTGAGTCCAGTCGTCCATGGGAATCGAGAGGAACACGGGACCCATGGGGGGCTGCATGGCGAGATAGTAGGCGCGGGCGATCGCCGCGGGGACGTCCTCGGCGCGAAGCGGCTCGTAAGCCCATTTCACGTAGGGCTTGACAGTTTCGACGGCACGGCTTGCGAGAAAAGGTTCCGCCAGAATCTGGCGGCGATCCTGCTGTCCGGTGGTAATAACCAGAGGGACGTGGCTGTACCAGGCATCGACGATGGCAGAGAGTCCATTGCCGGAGCTGGCGATGGAATGCAGATTCACGAAGACGGCTTGACCTTTGGCCATGGCGTATCCGAGGGCCATGCCGGCGGCGGAGCGCTCGTGGAGGCCGAGGACGTATTTGAAATCAGCGGGCATGTCGCGCAGAAACGGCAGTTCCGTGGAACCGGGATTGCCGAAGATTACGGTCATGCCCAGGTCGCGCAAAAGCTGATAGGTGACTTCTCTAACGGTGCTCAACGTCCGACTCCTGATTTGGCCGCACTAGAATTGCGATACGCCGAAGTTATACCACACTGAACAGGCAGAGCCCGTCTCCCCGCGAAGGGCGGGGCAGGCGCCAGGCGGCCGCTGCAGAGCACGCGCGGAAACAAGATGCGCTGTGCAGAAAAGTGAACATCGAGCCGAGCAGGGGCGCAGCATGCTGCGCCCCTGCAACGGCCGGCCCGACGAAGATGGTGAGCGGGAATGGTCATGACGATTTTTTCTCCGGCATGGGGGTCACGCCGGAGATGCCCGAGAAGATCTTGGGCTCGGGTTCTGGCGTGGGCCAGTCGCGCTTGGGGCGGGGCATATCAAAGATGATTTGCTGGGGCTCATCGTCTTGAGGATTGATCTCGCGGTCGATGGCGGGGAGCGTGCGGAGAAGCAGATTACAGGTGTAAGCCATGACGGCGGCGCGGCGCGGGGGGATGCGGTCCTGGGCCTCCAGAAGCAGGAGCCGGGAAAGGAAGTCGTTGATGGGAATGGCGGACTTGAATTCGGTGAGTCCGCTGGTGAGGGTGGCGGTGAGATCGGCTGCTTCCGTGTCCTTCTGGCGACGGCGTGCGTGGTGGGAGCAGAGGGAAGAGGAGATGTCGGCCACGGGCATGCGGCAGCGGCCATTACGCGTATGGTGCTTGCAGCTAGCGTCTGTCGAGGCTTGTGGCAGAGGAGATTTGTTGATGGAGCTAGGGTTAGCGACTGGTTGGTTCATTTTTTCCTCGATTTGGGCAGCCGAGAGGCACGCCACCCGGGTATTTTTGTAAGAGCGGATTCTAAAAGGGTTACAGGCGTCACAGTTTGTAAGAGCAGATTCCAAAGGACTTGCGGTGACGAGTTTTTCGTCACGGTGACGAAAGGGCGTGGCTCGCTGGGGATGCGGTCGAGAATTCACGACCCATGGTAGCACGGGAATGTTGTCTTGTCAACTAGTTTATTATAGGGTACTCCATTCGAATGAATTTGGCACCGTAAGTGGAAGAAAAGAAAGACTTAACTCTCTCCCATTTGCGTTGAGGGCAAACTGAGGGCAGCCAACTGTTTCGCAGCGTTGGAGTGGACCCAAACCTCGGCAATACGCGCGCCTTGCATCCGGAAGATGGCGATGCCTTCGTAGCGCATGACTTTGTTTGTTGGCGCAATGCCCATGAATTCTCCTTTGTGGGTGCCTTCTCCATGAAAGCGCATCACCACTTTATCTCCATCGAACAAAAGGTCTTTGATTTCGTGCTGAATGTCAGGAAAAGCAGTCTGCGTGGGCCGCATATAGCCCTCACGAAATTCTGCAATTCCATGCATATCATGGCCGCCGCGATCCTGCGGTCCGCCATGATGCATTGCCGCATCTTCGGTAAAAACTTCAGCGAGAATGCTGAGGTCCTTGCCGTTCCATACTTCCTCGATCAGCCGATCCATGGTTCGCTTATAGGCGTCCGTATTGGTCATCAGCTCCTCGCATTCGTGCGGGCGCGCGAGTATTCCGCGCCAGAGTTAGCACGTTTTTATCATGTTTCGGCATTTGGGAGGCGCCGCGAGATTACGGTGAATCGAGTGATGTGGTTGAAACTATGTGGAGATCAGTGACATTCTTTCCACGTGGAATCCGCTTGTTGGCAACGGACCACTCACGGAGAATCGGCTTTCGCGGAGCGGAACGGCTACTCGATGGCGGTCTGTTGGCCAAAGGTAATCTGCCAGTGGCCATCCCTCTTCACGAACACACGCGTGATGTGCAGCGTCTTTCCGTGCATGGGATTGTGCTCCGATCGCATGACCGCTGCATCCCCGAAGACCCACACCTTCATGGACTCCACCTTTGCCGGAATCAGCGTCGTGTTCGCGCGCTTGAGCTCCTTGATCATAGCCACGCGGTCCGCCTTGTTCAGCGGCGGGCCGCCATCGGGAGTGACAAACACAAAATCGCCGGTGAAGTTGGGAATCCAGGCTTCCACGTCGTTGGTCAGAACGGTCCTCTCCACCGCCTGCCACATGGCCACAACTTCCTGCGCGGCGACCTCTTGCGGCTGGTAAGGAACGGTCTTGCATGGATTGTCGCAGTCCACCGGAGCGCCACCGCTCGGCGAGCCAAATCCGCTTCTTGTAGCAGGCGTCGTCTCCGCCATCGTCGTTTCCTGATCAATGAGCAGTTGCCAGCCCTTAGGCCGTTTCACCCACACGCGCGCAAAGCGGACGCTCGCATTTTGTGAGGCAATCCTGTGGCTGCCGCGGAGCAGCGTCACCTCGCCGTAGTTTGCCGCCTTAACGTCCGTGTCGTGGCTGGCGGCAAGCGACGCCAGGAGCGAGGGAATTTCAGCCTTCGTCCGCGTCTTTCCTGTCCGGTCCGTCCAGCTAAAATCGACATCCAATAGCAATGCGACCGTCTTTTGATCACCGTTGTCGATGGCCTCGACCAGGGCACGATCGGCCTGCAGCACCAACTCCTGGTCCTCGCCGGCGCGAATAATCCTCGTTGCAAGCGCAGCCATCATCCCAGCGCAAAGCAGTACGGCAACGAGCACGTACCTCAGGAAAGATTTCATGCACCCTCCTCAAATTCGGGGAATCTTTGGGCGGACGATTGATTCGGAAAGTATCGCAGACCTCGTGATGCGGCGCCAGCGCGGGGCGTTTGCTCGAAAACGCGGTGAACTCCGCAACCGGAATTTCCGATTGGGGCCTGTGTCTCGCGCATCGTACGCTTGCTGCTGCCCTGGACACGACGAATTTTTCACCAGAGCAGTTCCCAGGGAGATCGCAGGGTTCCGACGGCTAACTCCTGATAAACGCGACAAACGGATATAATCTATCTCCATG
>JBGQCW010000185.1:0-4804 GCA_041495565.1 Candidatus Acidiferrum sp. | reverse complement strand
GCCGCTGGCCGTGCAGGGATTCACGGCGTCGGTGCTGGGGACCGCCAACCAAAGCGTGGTGTGGCAGGTTCAGGGCACGGCTTGTGTGAGCGCGGGCATCTGCGGATCGATTGACGCGAATGGAACATATACAGCGCCTGGTGCGGCGCCTGCACCGGATGCGATTCAAGCCGTGGCCATTAGCTCCGACGACACTGCGCAATCAGGTCTTGCCAACGTCACCATTACCACGGGCGCGAACATTCTTACTTTGCATCCGTCCAGCGTGTACGCGGGCGCGGTGCAGGGCTTCACGCTGCGCGTGGAAGGAAGCGGTTTCGCGGCATCAAGCCCAGGGCCGGGTTCGGCGCTGTTGATCGCCGGGACAGCGCGGACAACGACGTGTAATTCCGTGCTCGTCTGCACAGCGCCGGTAACGGCGGCGGACGTAGCCGCAGCCGGCAGCGTTTCTATACAAATTCAGAATCCAGACGGCAAGAAATCGAACGCCGTATCGCTGATCGTTGCTGCTCCAAACAATTCCGACGAAGTGATTGCGCTGAGCAGCGCGACTCCGATCGCCGCTGGAAAAAACATCGTTGTCGTGGAGCCGACGACCGCGGGAGTTTCCGTCCCAGGTAACGACCTCGATATGAACGTGGCGGCGCTGGGCATTTTTTCCACCACCGGCAATTCCTGCACGCTGGGCGGCAATCCCATTCCGCTACAGCGCCCCGCGACCGGCACGGCAACGGCTGACATCTGCCTTTTTTCACAGAGCGGGTTTGACACCAGCATGGCTTACACGGTGTCTGGTCCCGGCGACGTCGCGGTGATCTCAAAACAGCCGGCGGGGCTCGGGATCATCCACCTCACGCTGCAAGTTCCGGCAAGCGCCATCGCGGGCGCACGCACGCTTTTCATCCAGAGCACGAATCTGGACAAGACCGCGGCAAGCGGCGCCTTGGAGGTGCAGTGAAATGAGCTTTGTGCAGCGGCGGCGATTTCTGTGGATCTTGTTTTTGACGGGGCTGGTATTGATTGCGGTGGTGGCGAACGCAACCACCCTCGCGCGCCTGCGGTTCGAGGAACTCGCGAAGCAAGCGACGGCGGTGGCGCGGCTGCGGTGCCTCGGGGCGGAAAGCCGGTGGGAAAACGGCGAAATCTGGACGGACACCGTGTTTGAGGTCGTCGAGCAAAGCAAGGGGCTGCTTCCGGGTTTGGTCACGATACGGACTCTGGGCGGGAGTGTTGGCAACCTGCATTCGCGAATCGAAGGAGTGCCGGCGTTTCGCCAGGGAGAAGAGGCCTACGTGTTTCTCTGGGGCCGCGAAGGTGAGCCGTACCGGGTTCTCGGATGGTCGCAGGGCACGTTTCGCATCGCGAGAGACGCGCGGACGGGCGTAGAAACGGTGACCCAGGACTCGGCGGCAGCGCCGATTTTTGATCCGCGAACGCGTAAGTTCCGGCATGGGGGGGTCCGCAATCTGCCGGTAGCCATTTTTCAATTGAAACTTCGGAAGGCGCTCGAAGAGAAAACACCATGATGGGTTTCGGACCGGAGGCGGGAATAATGAAAAGGAGCATGAAACAGATTTGCGCGTGTTCTCTTGCGCTGTTTTACGCAGGGTGGGGCGCACCGGCGGCGCTGGCCTATTCTTTCAACATGATTGTGCCGGACGTGAGGCAACCGGCGGCGATATCGGGTGGATCGGCGTGCCCCGTGCGCACGCACCAACTGAGTTCCGCAGGGAGTCTCGCGGTGCGCTGGAGCACCGCATTAAATACGAACCCGGTAACCGTGGTGACACAAAACCAGACAGCGTCCGGGCGGTTGACGGAAATCGAACAGGCGATCACGCAATCGCTGGCGGTTTGGACCGGGGTTAGCGGAACAACGCTGGTGCCCGCGACACTAACGCCTCTGACGCGCACCGCGACACAAAACGCGTGCGGCTCGGACGGCGTGAATTCGATCTGCTTCGACCAGGCAGACATGGCGTTCACGCCAGGCGTGCTGGCGTTCACGCGGGTGATTGCAACCGACCGGATCGGTGTGCAGGTAGGCAGCAGCGCAGTGTCAACCGAGTTGGGACAAATTCTGGACGCCGACATTTATTTCAATCCGAGCGATTCGCGGACCTTGTTTGCCACACCGCTAGCGCTGGCGGCAACTCCAACGGCTTATGATCTCGAATCGGTGCTGACACACGAACTCGGGCACGTTCTGGGATTCAGCCATTCGGCGGTCTGGAGCGCAATACTGTTTCCCTTCGCACCTGCGCCCGGAACGATCAGTGGAGTGCGGCCGACGACGCAACAGCCGGATGCGCCTCTGGGAGACGATGACCGGACGGGGCTGCGCGTTCTCTATCCGGACTCGACGGACGCGGTGCATAAGGGATCGATCAGCGGCAGAATTCTGCCGGCAAATCCGCTCGCGCTGCCCGCTTCGCCGCCGGGAGTAACCGGAATTTTCGGCGCGCAGGTCGTCGCTGTGGACACGACGAGCGGCGCGGCCATGGGAGCAACACTCGGCGGGTGGAGCTGCACTACTCCGGGTCCCGCGCAATTTGATGGAACGTTTGAGATCGATGGCCTGGCAGTTGGCCACAGCTACACGGTGTATGCAGAAGCGCTCAACGGCGCGGTCGATGCATCGCAGTTCAGCAATGCGATTGTTTTTCTGTGTCGAAATTCCACAACCGATCCGGGCTGGCCGCCGTTGCAAGGATGCGTCGTGCCCTCCGTGGAAACCAGCTTCACCACGCGGACGCGGCCAGGACCGTAGTTCTCGGCCCGGCGAGACGCGCGGCTCTCTTTGAAAGAAATCAAAAAAGATGAATCGCGCAGTGCAGCTTGCGGCTGAAATCTTAAGAAGTGGTTAGCCAGCCTCCGCCGAAAAGGAGGCCGGGACCGAGCGAAGCGAGGAAGATCGGCTGGCGGTCGCCGCGTGGCAGCTTTGAGGCGTTTTGCAGAGCCCAATGCAGGGCCGCGCCGCATGTGGAGGAGCCGAGATTCCCGGCGGTTTGCGCGATCGGCGGAAACTTGTCCGGGGAAACACCACACTGTTTGGCGAGCAGAGCGACCAGCCGCGGATTTGGCTGATGAGTCGCAAAGCATCCCACCGAAGCTCGCGGGATTCCGCTGCGCAGCTCAACAGCGGCGATCACTTTTTCCATGCGTGTGATGGCGGCGCGAGACAGAGCTTCGCCGTCGAATTGCACGTTGAGGCCGCCCTCCTTTGTATCGCTGACCTGAATGGCGGCAGCGTACTGCCCTGCACAGCCGAAAAGAAAATCGCCGAGCCGGTAGCCTTCGCAGCTGTCGATGCCGGAATGCCGAAGAAGGAAAGCGCTGGCGCCGTCGCCGAAGAGGCCGCCGAATTCGCCGGCGACGCGGCCGGGCGTGAGAATTCGGCTGTGAACGTCGGCAGTGACCACGGCGATGGTCTGTGCTTGTCCCGAACCGATGAGGGATTGCGCGACGGCGAACGCATTGAGCAACCCGAGGCACGCGCCGCCGACATCCAACGCGCCACAATCTTCGCGGACGAGCAATCGGGAATGAAGCTGGGCCGAGAGCGAAGGATAATCGTGATGTGTTTCGCTGGTGGCGATGATCCAGTCGAGTTGTTGCGCTCCGCAGGCGGCAGCGCGTAATGCTTCCTGCGCGGCCCTTGCGCCGAGGGTCAGCTCGCTTTCCCCTTCGGCAGCGTAGGCGAGCGATTCGATTCCGGCGCGGCCGCGCAGTTTGCCGAGGGGCATCCCGAAGGCCCGATCCACTTCCTCCGAGGGAATGACGCGCGAACCCACGGCTGCGGACGCGCCGGCGATGATTGCAGGCACCACATTTTTGGAAACGTTATGCTCGGAGCCATCGCGGCTCACTTCAGGAGCGCGAGATCCGCACTCGTGCAGCGCAGCCAGAACGGCGGCGAAGCTTGCGGAACGATCGTTGAGACCGGAGCCGAGCTCGCCAGCCCCGCTGGCCGATTCGACGGTTCGGAGAAAACTCACCCATCCCATGGAATCGAGAATGCCGCTCTCGATCAAGTCCACGTTGTCGCCGGGGATCGGGACGGAAAAACCGGCCTCGCGGCGGAAGCACTCTTCGACGAGGTGACGCAAGGGATCTTTTCCTTCAGACCGAGAGTTGGGGAAGCGGGTCATCAAAACTCCTCGAGCCACTCAAGCTTGGGCAGCGGGAACAAAGTATCCAGCATCAGCCAGCAGAGATCATGAAACGGCCTGGTAAGGCCGAGGCGGATGAAGTGATGCGGGCAAGACATGATCTTGTAGTGAAACTGAGAATTCAAGAAGCGTTCCAGGCGAGCGGTGCGATTGGCGCCGCGGCCCGCAGCAAGAGCGGCATCGATGAAGTCGCGCCAATCGCGGTCAACAACGGGAAGATCCCGCAAGAGTTCTCCGGAAGGGAGGGCGAGCGTGGCGCGGAGTTCGTTGGCACAAAGTTCCAGGCGCAGATTTTGTGTTTCGCAACCGCAGATCGAGCGTTTGGCATCCTGCGGAATCGCGAAGAGACCGCTGCCTTTCTTATTTTCGTGGATAGGGCAGCCGAAGAGATCAGGCAAGGATTGTGCCATCTCCGACTTGCGGAGATACACGACGGTTTCAGCCTCAGTGACCGTGGTGATTATTTTGAACCCGCGCGTGGAAACGCGGTCTTCGACGTGAGGTCTCACTCCGGGAAAAGGCGTCAGGGCAAAGTCCAGGATGTCGCCGCGATGATGAGGGAAGTGCGACCAGCCATTGGCGAAGGAAGGCACCGGGCGGATCGATTGAATCTTTTCCTGCTCCCGCTGGAG
>JBGQCW010000184.1:0-4808 GCA_041495565.1 Candidatus Acidiferrum sp. | reverse complement strand
GGCGGCGGAGCCTGGGCCGCGGAGGGCTCGGCGAGCAAGAGGACGCCCAGCACCGGCGCGAGCAAGGTTAGCGTGCGAACACAATTGACCGGCTTCATATGACTTCCTCAGTAGTGCGTGGGATGGAGCCGGATTATATCCCGGGATTGCTTCGCTCGCCAGCTTCAAAGCTCCTGCAGAGATTTCCCGGAAACTGGCTGGTGGACGGTCCGTTTAAGGTTGTTTACGGCATCTTTTCGCGGGAGTAAAATGGGGCGATGCGGTCAGCGCTGCCCGCCGTACACAAGCGCCTGACTGAATCGCATTTGCAGCGATCCCCCGCTAGGAGCGACCAAGATGGCCACCGCTACTCTTACGAAGCCCGCAGCAAAGGGAGGCAGCTTTCTCCTGGAGTCGCCGCAGCCGGGGGATGTCTTCACGCCGGCGGATCTGAGCGACGATCAGAAGCTGATCGGGCAGACCGCCGAGGAATTTGTCCTCAAGGAAGTTTTCCCCCTAGTCAAGGAACTCGAAAACAAGAAGCCCGGGCTGATGGTCTCGCTGGTGAAAAAGGGCGGCGAAGTCGGCTTGATGGGCGGCGGCGTTCCCGAAGAGTATGGCGGCGCGGGGCTGGACAAGATCTCCACTACCGTTCTGACCGAAAAACTTTCGATTTACGGCGGCTTCGCGGCGACCCACGGAGCGCATGCAGGAATCGGCACACTGCCCATCGTTTACTTCGGCACGGAGGCGCAGAAGAAAAAATATTTGCCGAAGCTAGCGACGGGCGAGTGGATCGGCGCCTACTGCCTTTCCGAGCCGCAAGCAGGTTCCGACGCGCAGAACTCGCTGACGCGCGCGGAACTCAACGCCGAAGGCACGCACTACATTTTGAATGGGCAGAAGATGTGGATCACCAACGGCGGCTTCGCGGATGTCTACATCGTGTTTGCGAAGATCGACGGCGAGAAATTCACGGCGTTCATCGTCGAGCGCACCTTTCCGGGCTTCAAGCCGGGCAACGAAGAGCACAAGATGGGCATCCACGGCAGCTCGACGACGCCGATTTTCCTGGAAAACTGCAAGGTGCCGAAAGAAAACCTGCTGCACGAAATCGGACGCGGCCACATCGTGGCGTTCAACATTTTGAATGCGGGACGATTTACACTCGGCGCTTCCTGCGTGGGCGGATCGAAATACGTGCTCATGACCTCCTCGAAGTATTGCAAAGAGCGCAAAGCGTTTGGGAAACAGATCGGCGAGTTCGGCCTGATGAAGGAAAAGCTGGCGGAAATGGCCATCCAAATTTTCGCGGTGGAATCGATGGTCTACCGCTCGGCGGGAAACATCGAGGCGGCCATGACGGCGGCTTCCGGCTCGGGTGACAAAATCCAGAACACCATGAAAGTTCTGGAGGAATACGCCATCGAGAGTTCCATCGCTAAGGTTTATGGCAGCGAGATGCTCGATTTCGTGGTGGACGAGGGTGTGCAGATCTTCGGCGGCTACGGATTCCACGAAGATTACGCCGTCTGCCGCGCCTATCGCGATTCGCGCGTTAATCGCATCTTCGAAGGCACCAACGAAATCAACCGCATGCTGATCATTCAGATGCTGATGAAGCGCGCGATGGGCGGGCAGCTGCCGCTCATTCCCGCTGCCATGAAGCTGGCCGATGAAATCCTCGCCGGGCCGTCGTTCGAAGAAGCGCCGGAAGGCGTTCTCGCCGGCGAAGCGCGCGTCGTCGCCAACTGCAAGAAAATGTTTCTGCAAGCCGCCGGCGGCGCGGTGCAGAAATTCCGTGAAAAGCTCGCCGAGGAGCAAGAGCTGATCGGCGCGCTCGCGAATGTGGTCATGGAGATTTACGCGATGGAGTCCTGCCTGCTTCGCGCGCAGAAGGCCGCCGCAGCCAAGGGCGAATCCGCATCGCAGACGATGATCGACGCCGCGCGCGTTTTCATCAACGACGCCGCCGAGCGCGTCGAACACGAAGCCAAACGCGCCATCGCGGCCGTCCACGAAGGCGACATGCTGACGACGCAGATGGCGGTGCTGAAGCGCTTCGGGAAGCGCGCTCCGGTAGACACCATCGCCCTGCGCCGCCGCGTCGCCGCCGCGGTGCAGGCCCAGGACCGCTACTCCTTCGAGGGCCGGTAAGCTACATTTTCTACAAAGGATCGGGCCACACAAACCACCGCATCGCAACCCGGGGCCAATTACAGAGGAAGAACGGCTCTGTGGTGCTGCTGGACGCGCAGGGTAACCAAAAACTGCGCTGGAACTTCTTCAATGCCTGGCCCTGCAAGTGGGTGGGCCCCACGCTCAACGCCAAGGGCGCCGACGTGGCCATCGAAGAACTAACGCTCGCCTGCGAGAGGCAGGAACAAGCCGCTTAGCGAGCCTCTTAACTATTCGTAGCGCAGGGTCACCATGGGGTCCGCGTCTCGCCCAAATACGCCGCGAGGCCAGGGCCGTGCGTCAATTCACCGGTTTCGGCCGGTTCAGATACTTCTCGTAGAGCGACTTGTGCCGGTTATCCGTGGAAGTGAGCTGGCCCCGGATAAAAAGGTAGCGCACATCGGTGGTGACCTCGAGCGGATCGCCGTTGGTGACGATGAGGTTGGCGATCTTGCCTGGCTCAAGCGTCCCGATCTGACTGCCGAGGCCAAGGATTTGCGCGGGATAGACGGTGACCGCCCTGAGCGCCTCGTCATACGGCAGACCGTACGCCACGGCGTTCGCCGCATTCTGGCCCAGCCGCCTGGCGAAGGAATTGTCAAAGCTGGCGAAGGCGAATCTCACGCCAGCCGCCGCCAGCTCCGCGGGCTGCGACAGCAAACGATCGTAGGGATCGTCTTCATCGAGCGGAAGAGTGAGCATCGGCCGAAGGATCACAGGAATGCTCTTCGAACGCAGAAGATCCTTGACCTTGTAGGCCTCGGCGCCTCCGGCGAGGATCATCCGCAGTTTTTGTTTTTCGCAATACTCGACGGCGTTACGAATTTCACGGGCGCGGTCGGCAAATACCAGCAGCGGCAGTTCCCCGCGAATCACCGGAACAAGCGCTTCGAGTTTGACGTCGCGGTCGTACTTCGCAGGCGAACTTTTCTCCATGGCCTGAGCGTAGTGGCGCGCCCGCTCCAGCCAGTCGGTGAGTTCGTTCACTTGCTTCTCATATTCCTGTTTGGCCTCGGCAAAAGGCTTTTCTTTCCGCGTGAAGGTGGTGAAATCAAACGATCGCGTCTCGATCTCGGGCCAATTCAACACCATCGCCGCGCTTTTCTTCAGCAGCATTTCCTCGATCGTCCAGCCGGAGAGGTGAATCGCCGAAGCCTGTCCTCCGAGCACCCCGCGCGAGCCAAACGTGTCCATGCCGCCGCTCGCGGGGACCGCAAGAACTTCCGTGATGCCTGCCGCGCGCGTGACGGGAATGTGCTCGCTCGAGGGCGAGACCGCAGTGGCCGCGACCACGTCCGGGTTGTAATTCCCAGTCTCATTCGAATCGACCGTGGAGCTGACCGCCCCAATCTCCCGCAAGCCCATCTGCGTGATGGCATCGAACAGCCCGGGATAAACCTGCAGCCCCTTGGCGTCGATCACCTGAGCGCCGGCAGGAATGTCCACGTTCGCGCCGACGGCGGCGATCTTTCCGTCGCGGATGACGATTGTGCCGTCATCGATGGGACTGCCCGCGAGCGTAAAAATCTTCGCGTGCGTCAACGCGTAGGTGGTTGCCGGTTGCGATTGCGCCAACGCAAGAGGAGAAAGAGCCAAGGCTGTAGCAAAGAACAGCGCGGCGCGGCAAGTCATCGTTGTGCTCTTCACAGCGCACCCCCGGTGACGCCGTTCTCTACAGCAGAAGAAACTGTCTGCGGCGGCTTGGGTTTTTCTTCCGGCTTCTTTTGTTCTGGTTTTTTCTCCTCCGGCTTTTTCCCATCGGGTTTCTTTTCGCCGGGTTTCTGGCCGATGGTTACGGTCGCGTCCGGCTTTTTCTCGGCGGATTTCTTTTCTTTTTCGAGGAGCGCCTTCTTTTCCTTCTCTCGTTCCGGGCGCTGAGCGATATCGCGCTGGCGGTCGAAATAGACTCGCCCATCGATCAGCGTTTTCTGCACCACGGCGTAAGCGCTCAGCGGATCGTGATTGTAGATCACGAGGTCGGCGTCCTTGCCGGCGTCGATCGAGCCGACCCGCTTGTCGATGCCGAGCTGTATCGCGGGATTCAGCGTGACCAATTTGAGTGCTTCGTCATGTGAGAGGCCGCCGAACTTCATGCTCTTCGCGGCTTCCTGGTTCAGATGCGTGGCCTCTTCGGCGTCGTCGGAATTGATGGAGACGATCACGCCGCGGCGCGTCATCAGAGCGGCGTTGTACGGAATCGCGTCGTAGGCTTCCACTTTGTAGGCCCACCAATCGGAAAAAGTGGACGCGCCAACGCCGGCGGCGGCCAATTCATCGGCGACTTTGTAGCCTTCGAGGATGTGCTGGAAGGTGCGGACTTTGAAGCCAAACTCTTTGGCGACGCGAAGCAGCATCAGGATTTCATCCTCGCGGTAGCAGTGCGAGTGCACGTAGCGTTTGCCTTCAAGCACTTCGACGAGCGGCTCCAGGCGAAGATCGCGCCGCGGCGGGATGAGATTTTTTTCTCCGGCGGAAGCGCGCTTGTTGTAGTCGTCCCAGGCTTTTTTGTAGTCGCGGGCTTCCGTGAACGCGCCGCGAATGGTCTCTTCCACGCCCATGCGCGTGGCGGGATACCGTTTGGGCTGCCCGGGCAGACTGAAGTTCGAACGCTTGGGATTTTCGCCCAGGGCGAACTTGATGCCCGGCAGTGC
>JBGQCW010000183.1:0-4870 GCA_041495565.1 Candidatus Acidiferrum sp. | reverse complement strand
TTCCAATCGTCCGCTTCGACGGAACTGTTCGAGGGAGCGCGCCGCAACTGATCGAGCGAGGCAAACATGGATTCGATCTGGATGCGAACGACGGTGGTCAGATTCGGACTGATGCGGATGTGTTTTTCGAGCGTGGGAAGAAACCCGGCGAGGGTTACGCGCACAGCGTAAAAGCCCGGGGTCAACTTTTCACCGCGGAAAATGCCTTGCGTATTGGTAAGAAAACCCCGCGAAGCCGCCAATCCCGCCGCTTCGGGGATCAACTCGACACTCGCGCCGAGCTGCGGCGTTCCCGCGGTATCGCGCACCACTCCCGCAAGCTTCCCCGGAACGAGCTTCGCTTGCGCGACCGCCGGCGGCGTCCCGAAGGACGAAACCATGGCGGTCAGGATCAGGGCCCCCAGGATTCGGAGCCGTTCCTGTTTCACGTTGCGTTACCTCCCCGGTGTGGCGTTGGCCGCCGTCTTTGTTTCCGGCGACGCTTTCACCGTAAACTCTGCCGTGCGCGAAATAGTCTGTTTCGAAAGCGTGTCCGTGGCGTTCACCTCGAGCGTGTACTTCCCGGGCGTCAGGGTTGCGAGAGGCAGCAGGCGCTCAATGGTGACCTGGTCGCCAGTCTGCTTCATGTCCGCCGAGGTTTCTTTGAACTGCATGATCTGCTCGTTGCCCTTCTTAACGGTGTACTGAAACGTCGCGCTTGTTTTGTGCGTCGTGTCGTCGGGCTTCAGGTTATAAACCTGCATGTAAACGCCGAGCTTGTCGGCCGTCGTGAAATCCCCCCCGAGCCGTGGCCGGACTTTTGAAGAACCCAGGACAAACTGGCCTGCGCCGATCTGCTTAGCGGGAACATGTTCGATCTGATCTGCGAGAATCAGTGAACTTGCTTCGAGCTTTTCGTCGTCGTAGCGCGGCACAGCCAGGCGGGCGTTCACCACGCCAACATTTCCGCTTTGCACATCCTTGATCACCAGGTCCAGCCGGTAGAGCCCGGGACGCAGGGGAACCGCTTTCTGATAGATCGATTGCAGCTTCAGCGACTGCTGGAAAAGCGAATCGGGGAAGTCGCGGCTGACGGAATCCTCAAAGGTCTGGACGACGCGGCCGGTCAGTGTGGTTATACGTCCGAAGATGTTGAGGGTTGCGGAGTGAATGCCTTCCTTCGCCGCGAAGGAAAGTTGCCCGTTGGGCACCTGCACGGTAACCGGGACGAGTACCGTGTCATTCGTCACTTTCAGATAATCCGTTCGCCAATTGAAGTGCACCTGATCCCGGACGATGCGAGAAGTCACAACCGCCTCAAGGTCTTTGAATTTCACCTCGGGCGGCTTATTTACCTTCGCATAGAGCTCCAGGCGGCTGAACTCATTCATGCTTTCGGACTGACCACCCATGGATTTCGGCGTAGTCATGCCGTCAGAGCGCGTAAAGCGATCTGCTTTCGACGACATGCCCATGGCTTCCATCTGGCTCAGGCCGGCACCAGGCACGTGCAAGAGCGCATCCTTTTCGCCGGGGTCCATGGTCATGTGATACTCACCCGAGCCGCTGGGATCCACGAATTCGAGGATGATGTTTTCGCCGATGCCTTCCAGATAGCGCCAGCGCCATGTTTCCCAAGGATAAGTACTCGTTGAGCCGCCGCCTTCTTCCATCGGCCGGTCATAGGTGCCGCCGGTGGGGTGGGATTCAACCTCGTCCGCCGGGCCCCACATGATGTACATGCGGCCGCGATCCGTCTTCCATCCGGGAATTCCGGAAGCATAGTGCTCGTTGGCGTACGCGATGCGGCGGTAATGCTCTTCCTTGAAATCGTTTTCCGGAAGATCGGGGTTACTGCTGCGCCGGAGCCAGAATTGCTCGATGAACTGCTCGCGTTCTTCGTTGGTATCCAGTTGAAGGAAAGCATTGCGTTCGTCCGGCGAGATGATGTAGGTGACGTCTTCGGTGAGCCATTGTCTGTAGGAGCTGTCCAGTTCCTTGAGCGTCCTCTTCATCTTCCGTTTTGTTTCTTTACTCGGCTTTTGTGGTGCGGGGGTGGCCGTTGGATCTTGCGCCTGTTGGGCAAAGATCGGCGGAATAGCGAGAGCAAACCAAAAAACGGAAGCAAATAGGGTACGTGCTACCCGTGGCATGAAGACACCTCAAGGTCTAGGACGTTGTGATTCTAACCCCCGGACAAGCCCCCCGTCAATCGAGGAATCCCCTGTATTTTGTGACACTTGTCCCCCGAATTGGGTTAGATCGCGCATGTCACAGATTAGTTGTCTGACACTATTTGACCTGAACGAACGTACAGGGGAATTCCCTTCCGTGAATGGGACGGCAGCGCAAGACCGGTCGCTGACCTTTCACCGGGAGATGGGCTTGAGAATCCGCGAGGCTATTGCACGCGCTGAGGCAGGCCGTCCGAACCCACCAAGGCGTCAAAGATGGCAAGTACGTGGCGGCGGTAATCCACCATGCGCGAGAAGATATCGCGGAGCAGCGGGTCGCGCTCTGCTTCTCGATGCCATTTGGCGAGGACTACGGCGGGAACCTCGATGTCTCGGCGCAACTGGTCCGCGGAATACCCGCGCAAGAACAGGCCGTAGAAAAAGGCGGCCTCACGTTGCGGGAAGTCGAGATCGTGCACGACTTCGGAGGGAACGAATTGTGGCATCGTGGCCATGGAGAAAAGTGCAGTTTACCGAAAAGCCTGCCCGCGTCAAGTAGGACTCACGTTCTCCTGCCGCGTTCCGGGTAACTCCCCCCTTTCCGTGGTTAAGCGGCTCGCTACAGTTTAGAAAGCCGATGCAAGGCACCGGTTGCTAGCCGTTTCGAACCACCGTAGGATGTTCATAGGCATGGCTAGGTTACCTAACTCGCGCAAGAGATCGCTCGCTGGACGTACAATCGGCCGATTTGTGAGATTTGGAGTCCTTCGTGGACTCCGCTCGATTGAAATCGACCCGGATGACTTCCGGGGCGAGCTTTCTGACAAGTATGGTCTTTGGGTACCCGATTTCGCGCGTATGAAAGATGTTCCGCTGGAACGCTTGGACACCATTGCGAAGACCTTGATTCGCGATGCCGAGCGCCTGGCGCTTGCTGAGGGCGCAGGGTTCGGTCTGGGTGGCATGATCACGTTCTTGCCGGACGCCAGCGTTCTGACCGT
This sequence comes from Candidatus Acidiferrum sp., assembly GCA_041495565.1. Lineage (GTDB taxonomy): Bacteria > Acidobacteriota > Terriglobia > Acidiferrales > UBA7541 > Acidiferrum. Next base: position 1,716 of record JBGQCW010000183.1, on the reverse strand, counting down.
GATCACCCTGCGGCTGATTCAGCGGCTCTCGCTCTTGTATGGATTCGAAACGCGCGGCCGCGACCGACGGATTGAGATGTGGAAGGCGGCCGCCGCCGCAGCCGGAATTGACTACGGCAAGGATTTGGCGGAAAAGCAGATTTTCGAAAAACTCGCTCCGCGCATCGCGGAACGCTTTGCCGCCAAAATCGGCGCGGAGACAGCGGAAAAATGGGCTGGCCGGCTGATCCCCCTCGCCAGCTCGGCCATCGGAGGCGCGCTCAACTTTTCCTTTGTGCGGAGCTGGGGCCGCCGCGTTCAGCGTCATCTCCGTGCGAAGCATCTGGAAGCAAAACCTTCCGCTTCGCCTACCCGAGCGCCGCGTACTGTTGTCGAAGCGGCGCTCTTCTAGTGCATGCTGTTTTGCGAAAATATCCCGTGCCCGTCGCCAGAAGGATTCCAGAGATGACTCACCGCCCGCCTTTCTTCCCCTTTGCACTGCTCTTGCTGGCCGGGTCCCTGTGTCTTCCACTCACCGTTCATCCGCAGGAGAAAGAAAAAGAGCAAGTAAAGGGAATGCCGGCGGAGCCTGCCGACGCCGCCGACGTTCGCGAGCAGATCGCGATCGTGGAGAAGCTAAAGCCAGTGGTTCCGGATCATGGCGCCGTACTTTATTTTCTCTCGACAGCCAAACAGCATCTTGGAGAGACACGCGAGGCCCTTGCCTTGCTGAAGGAATGTTTAGCCTTGCGTGAGGGGTTCGACCCCTCCGGGGATCCGTCATTTCTGGGGCTCAAAGGCACGAAGGAATTTGATGACCTGGTTGCTGCGGTGCACCGCGAATTCCCCGTGGTGGCGCAAGCCCGGCCTGCATTTGTGACCGAAGAGAAAGATCTTATCCCCGAGGGATTGGCTTACGACGCGAAGCAGAATCTATTCTATTTGGGCAGCTTGAACCGGAAGAAGATCGTGAAGATCGATGCGGAGGGCAGGACATCTGATTTTGTGCCCGGCGATCGTTACGGACTTTTGCCGGTGCTCGGGATTCGTCTGGATCCTTCCGACGGCAGCGTGTGGGCGAATACGTTTGAAGATGCGGGCCGGACGGAACTCGTTCATTTCGATTCCGCGGGTAAACTATTGGACCGCCACGCACCGAAAGATGGCGCGAAACACGGATTCAACGACCTCGTGGTGCGCAAGAACGGTGAGGTGATCACGACGGACAGCTTGAGCAATCAAGTATTCCGGTTCGATCCGCGCTTGCAAGCATTTACTCCGCTGCCTGTCTATCGGACCCTTTTTTTTCCTAATGGCATCGCGCTGGCTGACGACAACCGGTCGCTGTATGTTGCCGACGCCGTCGGCATCGTAAAGATCGATCTGGCGGACAATACCAGCCGAGACGTCGAACCCGCCCGGCGCAACACGCTGGCGGGGGCCGACGGCCTCTATTGGCGCAGCGGCAGTTTGATTGCCATACAGAACGGCATCGGCTCTCCGCGCGTGGCCGCATTCAAGCTTTCGAAAGACGGAAACCGCGTGACGCAAGCAACGGTGATGGAAAATCGTACGCAGTTTACGATCCTACCCACGACGGGAGCGATCCACGGCAATGATTTTTACTTCATTGCGAACAGCCAGATCAACAACCTGAACGGCGAGAAAGTCATGGACGTCACGAAACTTGCTGCCGTTCGGATTGCGGTTGTGCGGCTGCCTTGATCGTTGCCTTTG
>JBGQCW010000182.1:0-4884 GCA_041495565.1 Candidatus Acidiferrum sp. | reverse complement strand
TGACGGCGACGGTGGGGATCGTCCTGCTGCTCACGGGACTTTGCGTGATGGCGGCTATGACCAACGTGGCGATGGAACGGAAGATGGACGTTGGCTTGATGAAAGCCATCGGGGGCTCGATGCGCCGCGTGCTGCGATTGTTCCTTGCAGAAGCGGCGCTACTTGGCCTTGCGGGCGGCGTAATCGGCGCGGCGGCTGGCATTTTTCTATCCATCGGACTTGGCAAGGCGGTTTTTGGCGTAGCGGCGCGTCCGCGGCTGATTGTGTATCCTGTAGCTGTGGCGCTGACAGTGATCGTCGCGATTCTGAGCGCATTTCCGCTGCGGCGGCTGGCAAGCATCCGCCCCGCATCGGTTTTTCGAGGTGAAGCGTGAGTTCGGCCGTTCAAGCGCAGCCGCTGACCGCGGCAGCGCAAGTGGTCATCGAGAATTTGATCAAGCAGTACGGCGCCTTGCGTGCGCTCGGCGGCGTGAGCTTTGGTGTGAGCACCGGCGAGTGGGTTGCGCTTATGGGCCCCTCCGGCTCGGGCAAAACGACGCTCATCAATATTCTCGGAGGTCTGGACACGCTGACCTCCGGCCGCGTGGTGGTCGACGGCGTGGACCTTGCGAAACTCAGCGAAAACGAACTGGTCCGTTACCGCGCGGAAAAAGTGGGCTTCGTTTTCCAGCAATTTCATCTCGTGCCGTATCTCACCGCGGTTGAAAACGTAATGCTCGCGCAGTATTTCCATAGCGTCACGGACGAGAAGCAAGCCGAGGAAGCGCTGAAGCGCGTGGGCCTCGGCGACCGCCTGACGCATCTCCCCGCGCAACTCTCCGGCGGCGAGCAGCAGCGCGTGGCCATTGCGCGTGCGCTGATCAATCAGCCGAAGCTGATCCTCGCGGACGAGCCCACGGGAAATCTCGATGAGGCCAACGAAACCATCGTGCTCCAGATCTTCCGCGAGCTGCACAACGCGGGGCATACGATCCTGATGGTCACGCACGACCCGGACATCGCGCGCCAAGCCGACCGCCGCATCGAGCTTGCGCACGGCCACTTGCATTTCGATACCGCGCAGCACGGTCCGGGCCATCCGCTCGCTTGTCCTCTTGCCGACACGGCGGACTGCTGCACTCTTATTTCCGCTGACGACGAAATTCGCTTCGATCATCTCCTCGAACAAATCTGGATTTGCGGCGAGAAAGGGAGGTCGGCTCAGGCCGAGCGCCTCCACGCCACCGGTCCGTCCGGGCGTTTGCCGGCCGCCACCGAGGAGCCCGCCGGACGGGTTCTGTCGCGCATGTCCGATCTGCGCTTAGTGCACTTGCGAAACGGCGAAGTGCAACTCACGCCCGTGGGGAGCCAGCGCGCGCGCGACGTCGTCCGCCGTCACCGCCTGGCCGAACGTCTCTTCAAGGACACTTTTTCCATCGACGAAACCGAGGCGCACACGCAAGCCTGCAAATTCGAACACATCATTAGCCCGGAATTGGACCAGCGCATTTGCACGTTCCTCGGGCACCCCAAGACCTGCCCGCACGGGAATCCCATTCCGCCGGGCGAATGCTGCGACGGCAAGTCCAAGGGCTGAGCTCACACCCAAACCATGCCGACACCTCTGGACCCGCGAAAAAAACCCACGAGTATCAAGATTCACGTTTCGAGCGGCACAGGCGTGGACATCACTTGGGCCGATGGCCACGCAAGCCACTACGAATTTGCTTATTTGCGCGAAGAGTGTCCCTGCGCGACCTGCAATGACGAACGAGAGAAGAAGCAGTCGCTCGGCGCAGCAGCTCCGACGTTCCTATCGTCTCCCGCGCTGCCGATGTTCAAGCCCAAGCCCCGCGCTCAAGCCGCCACGCAAATAGGCAGCTACGCCATTCAGCTCAGCTTTACCGACGGCCACTCCACCGGCATTTACAGCTACGACTATTTCCGTATCATCTGCCCCTGCGCCGAATGTGCTAGAGCTTTCCGCGCCGCCGCAGGTTAGATCATTTCGACGATTCGTCGAAGCGTCTACCTAGACTTAATGTCCCAAAAATGCGAGCATTTCAACCTGCAAGTTAGCGAAACCCAGACATGAGCAGCACTCCCAATAGCCCTGCTGCCGCAGGCAGCCGAGGCAACGGCATTCCGCGTGTTCTTGTTGCCACGACGGCGCTCCTGAGCTTTATTTCCTTCTGGCGCGCCGCGGCGATCGTGCTCAACGATCTCGCCTCTTCCGCCTATTACGCCGGCGGCGAAGCCGAAGGCTACATCGGCAAGGCCGCGCCCTGGTTCATCCTCGGCATCATGCTGTTTTCGTACGCCGTGCGCGCCATCTACGTCGAGAGCTGCAGCATGTTCGTGCGCGGCGGCGTCTATCGCGTCGTCAAGGAAGCGATGGGCGGCACGCTCGCCAAGTTCAGCGTCTCGGCACTGATGTTTGATTACATTCTGACGGGGCCGATCAGTGGCGTGGCCGCTGGCCAATATATCGTCGGTCTGTGCAACGAAACATTCGATTACATCCACCTGAATCTCCACATCTCACCGGGATTCGGCGCTGCTCTATTCGCCATCTTCGTCACTCTTTATTTCTGGTGGTACAACGTCAAGGGCGTCACCGAATCCAGCCAAAAGGCCATGCGCATCATGCAGATCACGACGGTTATGGTCGTGATTCTTATTGCTTGGTGCATCTATACCGTCTGGCTCCGCCATCCCGCGCTGCCCCCCATTCCTCAACCGAAAAACCTGAAGCTCGAGGCGAACGCCATGGGCTGGCTCTATGGCGTGCATTTCGCCCATCTTGCGGGAATCCTCGCGATCTTCATTGGCCTTGGCCATTCGGTTCTGGCCATGAGCGGCGAGGAATCCCTTGCGCAGGTGTACCGCGAAATCGAGCATCCCAAGCTTCCGAACTTGAGGAAAACCGGGCTGGTCATTTTCATCTATAGCTTGGTGTTCACTTCGCTGGTTTCGTTTTTCGCGGTGATGATTATTCCGGACAACGTTCGTCAGAATTATCTGCAAAATCTCATCGGTGGCCTGGCCATGAATCTTGAGGGCCCGTTCCTGATACGGCTCATCTTCCACGGTTTCGTCGTGGTGGTGGGCACGATGATTCTCGCGGGCGCGGTGAATACCGCGATCGTCGGATCGAATGGAGTGCTCAACCGAGTTTCCGAAGATGGCGTCCTTGCCGACTGGTTCCGTCAGCCACACCGCCGGTTCGGCACGTCCTATCGCATCATCAACATTGTCGCGGGGCTGCAGATCATCACCATCATCATTAGTCGCGGCGATGTGACCTTTCTCGCGAACCTCTATGCCTTTGGTGTGATTTGGAGTTTCGCGATGAAGGGCATGGCTGTGCTCATTTTGCGCTACACCCATCCGGGCGATCGCGAGTACCGCGTGCCGCTGAACTTTACGATTTTTGGCGTGGAAGTTCCGCTCGGCCTCGGCCTGATCACTTCAATCTTGTTCGGCATTGCTGTCGTCAACCTCTTTACGAAGAAAGATGCGACGATCGCCGGCGTTACCTTCTCCGTCGTGCTTTTCGTCATCTTCACGATTTCGGAAAAAATCACGCATCACGCCCGCGGCAATACGAAGCACGTCGAGATGGACCAATTTCATCTCGAGATGGAAGGCGAACTGACGCCGGCGGCCGTCGGCGCACGGCCGGGCAACATCCTCGTGCCTGTCAGCAACATTCACGCTCTCTATCACTTGGGCAATGTGCTCGATCGCGTCAAACCCGGACGCCGCGACGTCGTCGTGCTTCATGTGCGCTTGCTGCGACGCTCGGCCTCAGGCGAATACGAACTCGAAGCCGAACAGCTCTTCGGCAGCATCGAGCAGCAGCTCTTTTCGCAAGCGCTCGCGCTTGCGGAAAAACGCGGCAAATCCATCCGCCTCGCTGTCGTCGCCGCGAACAATCTCTCGGATGGTATCCTGCGCGCGGGAACTTCCCTGCAGTCCAGCACCATCGTCCTGGGGCATTCCACCAAGGAAAGCACCGAAGAGCAGGCCCGGCTGATCGGAGACGCCTGGGAAAAGCTCGGCGACCAGAGGCCGCAATTCAACCTGGAAATCCACATGCCCACTGGGGACAAGGTCTACAAAGTCCTCGGGCCGCACGCGCCGAACCTCACCGCCAATGAGGTTAATCTTCTGCATCGACTGTGGCTGCGTTTCAGTGACGCCGTAGCGCCCCTGGAAATGCACCATCACGACGTCGTTCACTTCGCCCTGGAAGAAGTACAAAAAGAGGTTGACGAAGGACACGAAGACTTGGTGGTCAACCGCCTGCGCGTTCATCTCGAAGAAAACCAGAAGAAGCGTAAACCCTCAGCCTGAAACCAAACCGAAGGCGCTCTTCCGTCAGCAGGTCTTGCGTGGCTTAGGCGAGCTGCGCCGTGCAATGTCCGCAGCGCTTCGCCGCCATGGGAATCGTCATGGCGCACTGCGGGCAGTCTTTGGTCGTCGGCGCCGCGGGTGCTTCCGCCTTCTTGGTCCAGCGATTCACCTGGTGCACCACCAGAAACACGGCGAACGCCACGATCAGGAAATTGATTATCGAGTTCAAGAAGATTCCGTAATTGAGCGTCGGCGCGCCGGCGGCTTTCGCAGCGGCCAGTGTTTCGTAGGATTTGCCGCTCAGGTCGATGAACAGTCCTGAAAAGTCCACATGACCGAGCAGCCGCCCGATCGGCGGCATGATCACGTCTTCCACCAAAGAGGACACGATCTTTCCGAAGGCTGCACCGATGATGACGCCGACGGCCAAGTCAATAACATTGCCCCGCATGGCAAATTCTTTGAATTCCTTGAGCACGGACTTTCTCCTTTATTCTTTCGAAGAGGGTCGACGACGGCCCTGGGCGGAATCCCGTTTTTTGGAAG
>JBGQCW010000181.1:0-4885 GCA_041495565.1 Candidatus Acidiferrum sp. | reverse complement strand
GTTGACGGAGCAGGCGCGGTGCGATGCGAATGGCGATCAACTGTTTGGCGCTTCCTGACTTGGGCCGGCCGACGCGGCGAGCCCGGCGCAAGTCGCTGTCCGTCGATTCCGAAATGTCGGAGAAATCGATCTTGCTATTCGGCATAGGCTTGGCGCTCTTTGCGGCTCGCCTGACGCGCGCTGATAATACGAATGATCTCTTTGCCATCGTTTAGCCTCCGGGGCGTGTAAGCGACCATCAAAATCCTGCCGGTGATCGAAGCTCCGAGACGCCGGGAGCGATACTCCGAGAGGGAATGCGCTGGATCATCCCAATCGAGCGCCTCGGGATCGCTAAAAACAGTTGCGGCTTTTTCAAACGACACGCCGTGCTTCTTCAGGTTGCTCAGAGCTTTCCTGGCGTCCCAAGAGAACACATTATTGTATATACACTAATTCGTGAGAAGTGTAAACCGAACGATGAAGGAGGTATTGAGAAAGCCTCACTCTTCGCTAGCTGACTCGCCGAGTCGCGAGCTAACCATCTCATCGTAGGCGGCGCGGCGGGTGAGGCCGCGTTCCTTGGCAGCGAGCTTGAGGGCTTCTTTGCGGTCGAGCTTGGCTTGGTGCATGAGCTCCTCGACTCGGGCGGCCAACGATTGCGCGGAGTCGGCGTGGGAACGCGCTTCGGCGGCATCGGCGGGGCCGATCAGCAGCGTGATTTCGCCGCGGGCGGGGCGTTCTTCGAGGGAGGCGGCGATCTCAGAAAGTTTGCCGCGGAGAAACTCCTCGTGGAGCTTGGTGACTTCGCGGGCCAGGCACGCGGGACGGTCGCCGAGGATTTCGCGGGCGTCGGCGACGGATTCGGCGATGCGGTGTGGCGCTTCGTAGAGGATGAGCGTGCGGTCTTCTATGCGCAGGCGTTCGAGCGCGCGGCGTCGCTCGCCGCTGCGGGCTGGAAGAAAGCCGACGAAGAGAAATTCTTCGTTCGGCAGGCCCGAAGCGGAAAGAGAAGCGAGCAGTGCGGATGGGCCGGGGATCGGGACGATAGGAATCTGATGTCGCACGCAAAGAGTGACCAGGCGATGGCCTGGATCGGAAACAAGCGGCATGCCGGCGTCGCTGACGAGAGCGATTTTTGCGCCTTGCTCCAATGCAAGCACCAGTTCGGGCGCGCGGGTCAGCTCGTTGTGTTCGTGGTAGCTGACCAGCGGCTTGTGAATGTCGTAGTGGGTGAGGAGCTTCTGGGTGTGGCGCGTATCCTCGCAGGCGATTTGGTCCACTTCCTTGAGGATGCGCAGGGCGCGAAGCGTGATGTCCTCGAGATTGCCGATCGGCGTTCCAACGAGATAGAGGCAGCCGGCAGGGGATTCAGGATTCGTCGAGGGAGTCTTCGCGCTCATGCGCAAGAGTCTAGCACGCGTTGCCGAAGCTCGCGGTGCGGCCGCTACAACCCTTCGGCTTCGCTCAGGGTGAAAAGGCGGCCGCTACAGGAGCAATGCTATACTTCGAGTTTTAACGGCTCATAGGAGGAGCGTCTGTGCCCCTGTACGAGTACAAATGCCTGAAGTGCGGCCGCAACACGGAGAAGATCGAAAGCGTTTCCGGGCCGTATCTGAAAAAATGCCCGCACTGCGGCGGCAAGTTGGAATCCGTGATCACGGCGCCATCGATCCAATTCAAAGGTGCGGGGTGGTACGTGACGGACTATGGAGGAAAAAAGTCCAGCGGCGGCGACGGAGAGAAAGCGGACAAGCCCGCGTCGGAAGCGAAAGAGACTACGAGCAAAGAGAAAGATACTCTCAGCAAGGGGAAGGACACCGCTACGAAAGAGACGCCGTCCAAGGAATCGAAAGAAAAGAAGCCTGCTGCGAAGAAGTAGTTCCGCCGGTCGAAGCAGCTTCTGTTAGAGCTTAAGCGTTTTGAGGTAGTCGCGGAAGGCGGCGCCGAATTCGGGGTTTTGCAAAGCGATCTCCACGGTAGCCTTCAGGAAGCCGAGTTTGTCTCCCGCATCGTAGGAAATCCCTTCGTAGATGTAGGCCCAGAGGCCTTGTTCCTTTGCCAGGATGCGCAACGCGTCGGTGAGCTGGATTTCGTTTCCGGCGCCGGGTTTGGTGCGAGCAAGGCAATCAAAAATCGCCGGCGGCAAGACGTAGCGGCCGGTGATGCCGAGATTGGACGGCGCGTTTTCCGGTTTTGGTTTTTCCACCAGATCGCGGATGCGCAGCAGGCGTTCGCCGAAAGGTGGTTGCGGTGCGGGTACGGCATCGACGATGCCATAGAGATGCGTCTTGTCTTTGGGGACCGCTTCGACGGCGATGGCGCCGATGCCGGTGGCTTCGTAGACGTTAATGAGTTGTTTGGTGGCGGGATTCTTTCCTGGAATGAGAACGTCGCCGAGCAAAACAGCGAAAGGCTCGTCGCCGACGAGGTCGCGCGCGACGAGAACGGCGTGGCCAAGGCCGAGCGGCTCCTTCTGGCGCGTGTAGCTGACTTGCACCATGTTGCTGATCTTGCGAACCATTTCCGCTTGATCTTTCTTGCCGTGCTCTTCGAGAAAGCGTTCGAGGGCGGGCGCCGAATCGAAATGGTCTTCGATGGAATTCTTGCCTTTGCCGGTGACGATGATGATGTGCTCGATCCCGGAGGCGACGCACTCTTCGGCGACGTATTGAATCTGGGGCTTGTCGACGACGGTGAGCATCTCTTTCGGCTGCGCTTTGGTGGCGGGCAGGAAGCGCGTGCCCAGGCCCGCGGCAGGGAGAACCGCTTTGCGGACTTTGCCAGCAGTGGTGGATGGGTTGATGGTCATATTTCTTGTTTGCGTGCTCCCAGAGGATGGACACCATTGTTCGATGCGGCCTCGAAACAGTCAATGTTTTTGAACCGCTGCGGTGCCTCTTGGATTAGTGAAGTTCTCGCCAGAAAAAATGCAAGGACTAGCCAAGCGAGCAGCGTGCAGGTGCTTTGGCGTGATTCCTGCCAAGCTGGGGCGCCCGCCACGGCGGGCTGCGCTCCTAAGAGGTACGCATCAGGCGCTGTCGGAGGAAGGCCATGGGCTTGTGCTAGCATGATGCAAATGCCAAGTGGCGCAGGGCAGACCAGAGTATGAACGTGAGAATCCTGGGAATTGAATCTTCGTGCGACGAGACGGCGGCGGCGGTGGTCGCCGACGGGCGCGAGATTCTGTCCAGCGTGGTGGCGTCGCAGATCGACATTCACCGGAAATATGGCGGCGTTGTGCCGGAGCTGGCGTCGCGCGAGCATTTGCGGCAGATCGTGCCGGTGGTGCGTGAAGCCATTGCACAGGCGGGGATGAAACTTGCGGATGTGGATGCGATTGGAGTGACGCAAGGACCGGGACTTGTGGGCGCGCTGCTCGTTGGGATCACCTATGGGAAAACGCTGGCGCAGGCGTTGGGGAAGCCGCTGGTGCCGGTGAATCATTTGGAGGGGCACGTTCATTCAGTTTTTTTGGAAGCGCACAAGGCGGGGCGAACGGCGAAATTGCCGGCGGTGTGCTTGATTGTTTCCGGCGGGCACACGGTTTTGTATGAAGTGAAGCCGGAAGATTCGAACGTGCAGGATGCAGGTGCGCGTTTGCGTTACCGGAAGATCGGTCAGACGCGGGACGATGCGGCGGGAGAAGCGTACGACAAAGTGGCTAAGCTTTTGGGGCTTGGGTATCCGGGAGGGCCGATTCTCGATCGACTGGCGGCGGTTGCGAATGGCGTCCCGGCGCCAGTGAAATTCGGCCGTACGAAAATGAAAGGGAACGCGCTGGATTTTAGTTTCAGCGGGCTGAAGACGGCGGTGCTGTATCACGTGCGCGAGCATGCCGAGTATTCGTCGGAAATTCACGCGAGGGAAGAGGCGCTCTTGCGGGGCGAGAGAAAATTCGAGCAGTTGCTGCCGCTGTGCTCGTCGAAAACACTTGCGCTGGTGCGCGAGTTTCAGAATGCCGTGGTGCGCGATCTCGTCGAGCGCACGATGAAGGCGGCGGAACAGTTGAGCGTCGAAAGCGTGCTGGTTTCGGGAGGAGTTGCGGCGAACAGCCAGTTGCGAGTGACGTTTGAAGAGCGCGCGAAATCCGCAGGCGTCGACGTATTTTTTCCGAGCCGGGCGCTATCGACCGACAATGCGGCAATGATTGCGGCGGCGGCCTATTCCCGGCTCCGCGCGGGCATCCTTGCGGATACAACCCTCAATGCGGATCCCAGCCTCGCGCTAGCTTAGCGTTTCCTTCGGTGGGCTTGCGCGGTCTGAAGAGGACAGGCACGAATGCCTGTCCCACCAGAGACACCGGTGCGTGGGGTATACTTTCGCGAGCATGCACACATCTGCGGCCGAAGGCTCGCGATTCCAATTTGCTAGCGACCAATCGCTGCTGGTTTACTTCGGCCGGGAGATTACACTCCACGCGCATCAGCAGGTCATGAAGCTGCTGCGATTACTCCAGCAGGAGCCCATTTCGGGCATTCGAAATATTCACCCCGCGTATTGCTCTTTGCTGGTCAAGTTCGATGCGCTGCGGTTGCGGCACGACGAAGTGGAAGCGATTCTGCGGCAGTATCTCGAGCGGTTGGAAGACGTGAAGCTTCCCGATCCGCGGCAGGTGGAAATCCCTGTGTGCTACGGAGGAGAGTACGGTCCGGATTTGGCTGAGGTGTGCGCCATTCACGGAATGACGCCAGCGCAAGCCATCGAGCTGCATGCATCGGCCGAGTATCTTGTTTATTTTTTGGGATTCGTGCCCGGATTCGCGTATCTCGGTGAATTGCCCAAAGAGTTGGTGACGCCGCGCCTGGCGTCGCCGCGTCGAAGGGTGCCGGCGGGCAGCGTGGGGATCGCGGGGAATCAAACCGGCGTGTATCCGTTCGCCACCCCGGGTGGGTGGAGATTGCTG
>JBGQCW010000180.1:0-4909 GCA_041495565.1 Candidatus Acidiferrum sp. | reverse complement strand
TCCGATGCGTTCATCGCGAAGCTGACGCTGATACCGACGTTGGTGGTTTCGCCGACGAGCCTTGCTTTCGGCATTCAGCCCGTTGCCGTCACGAGTGTGGCGCAGACAGTAACGCTGACAAATAACACTTCCGACGCAATCCCGTTCCCGGGGACGAGCGTTTCTTTCAGCGGGAGCAACGCAGCCGATTTCGCTTCACCATCCAACACTTGTGGCGCGAGCATCGCAGCCGGAGCTTCTTGTACGCTTAGTGCGACGTTTACTCCTTCGGTCGCGTCCGGGGAGTCCGCCACGCTAGTAATAACAGTGGTTATTGCGGATGGCGGGCTGTCCAGCTCTCAATCGTTCGACGTGAGTCTGAGCGGGACGGGCTCGAATAGCGCTCCTGGTGTCGGACTGGCGCCGACGGGCCTGGACTTCGGCGGGCAGATGCTGACGACGACAAGCGCTGCGAAAACTGTGACCCTCACTAACACCGGAACAAGTGCATTGACGATCACCTCGATCGCAGCTTCGCCCGATTTTGCTATTTCCAATAACCCTTGCGGGGGCGGCTTGGCCCCAGGAGCGAATTGCATTATCAGCGTGACTTTTGCACCGAGTGTGGTGGGGTCTCGCACGGGAACGCTGACAGTTACGGACAACGCCGGCGGGAGCCCTCACACAATTCCGCTGACCGGAAGCGGGTGGGACTTCACGTTGACTGGACCAGCGACAGGGACCGTCACGGCCGCCGCGCCGCTCAACTTCAACGTAACCATGACGCCGCTCGGCGGCTTTAATCAAGCTGTGGGGCTCGCTTGCGCGATAGCACCAACAGCTAACACAACCTGCACCGTGGTTACACCGGTCACGGCTGCCGACGGGAAGACCGCACAGACCGCGCAAGTGACGGTCACGAGGACTGCGATGATGATACCGCCGCCCTCGTTGCGCACTCCGCCGGCGTCGATACGACAGGTCATTCCGCTGCTCCTGGCACTGATGCTGCTATTTCTGCTGCCGAAAACCAAGCGGCTTCGCTTGCAGCTGAGGATGGCGGTGGCGATGCTCATGCTTGTCGTCCTGGCCGGGTGTTCAGGGCCCGGCAAGCCGGTACCTCCGCCGGTCAATGCCACGCTAACGATAACCGGGACCTCCAGCGGCACAGCGGGCAGTATAAATCACAAGGTTACAGTGGCGCTGACCGTCAACTAGACGTCGCAATTTGAACAAGGAACCGCGCGTGCTGGGTATCGGCATGCGCGGTTCCTGGAATTCAGTCTGCGCCGCAAACTAGTTTGCGGATCCTCCGCGTACACCGGAATTCAGTCTGTGCCACAAACTAAATTGCGCTGCAAACTAGATTGCGACACAGACTGAATTTGAACGATCAGCTTTTGCCGCCGCGGCCATATTTGCACGCCAGGCGAAATGGCCGGCGGAGGGCATCGAGGAACCAATGACGCTTTTCTTCAGCGCCGTTCTTCCAGTCTTCCTCGGTGGGCGAAAGGGAAAGCCGCAGAAGATAGGCAGGCGCCGAAACCAAGCCACCGCGCATGCGCAAACGAAACACGGCGCGTTCGAAGAGACCCGGAGGCGCGTAACCCGCGGCAGGGAGCCATTTCAGAATCTGGCTGGCGAGACGCGCGGCGACCACGTCGGCCTTCACCATCGGCAAAACTTTGTCAGGTAATTGCACCCTCAACAGGCTTGCCGCAAGCTGCAGCCCGGTGTGCAGCATGCGTTCCGCTCCCACTTCTTTCGCCGAAGCAGCCGCTCGGTCCCAATCGAGGCTCGTTTGCCGAGAGACCAGGGCGGCGACGTCGGCAATCCACATCAGGCGCTCCCAGAGATGTTTTGCGCCGTGAACGCAGATCAATACCAGTTCTTCTTCCACGGATAACGCGGGCACTTCGCGGGAATCGAGCGGCACGCGGATTTGCCTTTGGAAAATCCTTTCGAGGGGGAGCCGGCGGGGAAAATAGCGCAGCGTGAAATCGTTGTGCAATTCGACGAGTAACTTTGAATCCGGCCTGGAGAAAAGATACTGGCCGGGGATTTTCCCGGCGTCGATGGCACTGATGGGAACTTGCGAGTCGTAGCCGGCCGCGATCATCAGCTGGGTGGCGCGGCGAATGTCGCGCTGGCGAACGAGAAGATCGAGATCGCCATAACTGCGCATGGCAGGATCGCCGTAGGCTTGAACCGCCAGCACCGGCCCCTTCACGGCCAGCGCGCCGATTCCTTCCGAGGCGAATAGATCCAAAAGGCGGAACAGCTCCGCGGTCATTTTGAGTGAGAAGAAAATCTGAGCGCGCTGGCGTTCGAGGAGCGCCTGCATGGTTTCAGGCGGAACTAAACTTGCATCAAGCCCACGCAGGCGCGCGGCAAGATGACCCATCACACCGTGGTCTTCCGCAAGCAGGAGTAATTTGGGCCAGTCCGCCGACCGGGCCAGTTCGGCGAGTCTGCGCGCATCGGGCTGCGGAGAGGCGCATTCGAGCAGGAGCGGCCACTCGTTCTGAATCGAGCTTGATTCGAATGGAGGCAAGACTTCTCCGGAGCGATTCAACCGTAGTGTACGTGAACGGGCGGTTTATTTCGCGGGGAGTAGAACAGAGTTTTCACCATCGCGCGAGTGTATTTTGGAGGAAGGCGAGCCCTACGGGAGAGGTGCAAAGAGCCGGGAAGGATGCCGGCGCTACGGACGGATTTCTCGACAGCGCTCAAGTGGGTTGTTGCGGGAAATGCGGACGAGGACTAAGACGATTCTGGAAGGCCCACCTTACAGTTATTTTCCGATGGAGGCGGAAAGAGTCTCATCGGCACGGCCGCGGCGACGGACATCGATTCCCAGGCGCTTGATTTTCTGATTCAACGTGGAAAGGGGGATCATAAAGCGTTCGGAGGCTTCGGTCTGGTTCCAGCCGGTGCGCTCGAGCATGTCGATGATGATGCGGCGCTCGATCTCGTCCATGATTTGAAACAAGGACGGCTGCGGGTGGTCGGCGGCGGATCGTGAACCTGGCTCACCGGGGAGCGGGGGCAAGAACTCCGAGAGCTGCAGCCGGACGCCGCGAACGATTTCCTTGCTGCGAATACTTTCCGGCAGGAGGTCCACATCGACGCGTTCTTGCGTGGAGAGGACCACCGCACGTTCGACAACGTTCTCCAATTCGCGCACGTTGCCGGGCCAGTCGTAGTCCATCAGCAGCTTCAACGCCGCCGGGGTGAACTGGCGCAGCGGCTTGGTGTTCTCGAGACAATAGCGATCGAGGAAGTGCGCCAGAAGCATCGGCACATCTTCGCGGCGGTCACGCAACGGAGGAAGCTGCAAGTGAATGACGTTGAGGCGGTGGAACAAATCTTCGCGGAAACGGCCTTCGCGCACCAGCGTGAGGAGATCAACGTTGGAGGCGGCAACGATGCGCACGTCCACTTTTATTTGGTCGGTGCCGCCGAGGCGCATGAATTCGCGCTCCTGAATGACGCGGAGGAGCTTGGCCTGCGTTTCCGGACTGATGGTGGCGATTTCGTCGAAAAAAATGGTGCCCTGGTCGGCGACTTCGAAGAGGCCCTTTTTTGAAGCGATGGCGCTGGTGAATGCGCCCTTCACGTGGCCGAAGAGCTGCGATTCCAGAAGATCGACGGGAATCGATCCGGTATTCACCGGCACAAAGGCTTTGTCCGCGCGCGTCGAGGCGGAATGGATAGCTTTGGCGATGAGCTCCTTACCTGTGCCGCTCTCGCCACTGATCAGGATGGTGGAACGCGAAGGAGCCACCTGCGTGACCAGGTCGAGCAGGACCCGCATCTTGTCGCTCTTGCCGACGATGTTGGGGAAACTGAAGCGCTGCTTGAGGGCGCGCTTGAGCTGGACGTTCTCATCGCGAAGCCGGCGAGACTCCACGGCTTGGGCCACTTGCGCCAGCAACTCGTCGTTGGACCACGGCTTGGTGATGTAATCCATGGCGCCGTTTTTGAACGCGGCGCGAGCCATGTCGATCGAGCCGTATGCGGTAATCAGAACGATGGAGAGTTGCGGATCGCGGCGGTGAATCTCTTTCAGCATGTCGAGGCCGTTGCGGTCCGGCAGGCTGACATCGAGCAAGAGTAGATCGAATGGATGCTCTTCGAGCTTTGCGAGGCCCAATTCGCCCGTCTCTGCGCTGGAGACGCCGTAACCTTCGCTCTTTAGAAGGACTTCGAGGCCTTCGCGGATTTCCGATTCGTCATCAACGACAAGAATAGAACCCTTAGACATGGACCGCTTTCTTGACCGCAGGGAATTCGACGTGGAAGGAGGTGCCTTTGCCGGGGGTGGAGCGAACGTCAATCTTTCCGGAGTGTTCCTTAATGATGCCGTAGCTGACGGAAAGACCCAGGCCCGTGCCACGGCCGCTGGCCTTGGTAGTAAAGAACGGATCGAAGATACGATGGATGTGTTCGCGGGCAATGCCGGCGCCGGTGTCCGCAATTTCAATTTCAACGCTGCCGTTATGGGCGGCCGTGCGGACTTCCAGCATTCCGCCGCCGGGCATGGCATCGCGCGCGTTTAAGAAGAGGTTTAAGAAGACCTGTTGGAGCTTGTTGGCGGAGCCGCGAACGGGCGGCAGCATCTCGCCGAGTTGCTTGACGACGCGAATTTGCGAGGTCTTCAGCGGGTGGGCGACGAGCGACAGGGTCTCTTCCACGACACGGTTCACATCGACGTCGGCCGCTTCCGCCGCGCCAGTACGCGAAAAATTGAGCAGGTTGTTGACGATTTCGCTGGCGCGGAAAGTCTGCTTTACAATCTTTTCGATAATGGATTGGCGGGGATCGCCTTCCGGCATCTGTTTTGCCAGCATTTGAATGTAGTTGGAGATGACGGCCAGCGGGGTGTTCACTTCGTGCGCAACGCCCGCCGCGAGAAGCCCGAGCGAGG
>JBGQCW010000179.1:0-4969 GCA_041495565.1 Candidatus Acidiferrum sp. | reverse complement strand
GCTTGCGTATCGCCAGGCTGATGGCAGGCTGGGTCCGGTAGAGGCGCTCCCCGGCCCGGGAGAAGCTGCCTTCTTTCGCAACCATCAAAAACACCTGAAGTTCACCGAGATCCACGGATCCTCCTGCCGGTTTAGTATAAGACAGTATTATCAAAAGTAGAATAAATATAAATTGGACCGCAGGGTCCTTCCGTGCGTTACTGGGGCAGGGGAGACTCTATGGACGTCGTACGCATTTTTGACACCACGCTCCGTGACGGCGAGCAGTCGCCGGGCTTCTCGATGAACACCGAGGAGAAGATCCGCCTGGCGCGGCAGCTTGCCGCTCTGAATGTGGACGTGATCGAAGCAGGTTTTCCCATTGCTTCGCGCGGCGACCTCGAAGCGGTACAAAAGGTGTCGCAAGAGATCCGAAACGTGCCGATCGCGGCGCTCGCGCGCGCAAAAAAACAAGATGTAGACGCGGCCATCGAGGGTTTGAAGCCCGCTGCCATGCCGCGCCTTCACGTTTTCCTCGCGACCTCGGATCTGCATCTCCGCGTGAAGCTGAACATGACGCGCGGGCAGGCGCTCGAAGCCATCGGCTCGATGATCCGCTATGGGCGGCAGCATGTGGGAGAAGTCGAGTTCTCCGCCGAGGATGCGGGCCGCACGGACATCGATTTTCTTTGCCAGGTCTGCCGCGTCGCGGTCGATGCGGGCGCAACCGTCCTGAATCTGCCGGACACCGTGGGATACGCGGTACCGGAAGAGTACGGCGCGATGTTCACTAAGGTGCGTGAATTTCTCGGTGACCCGCAAGGAATTATGCTCAGCGCGCATTGCCATGACGATTTGGGCATGGCGGTGGCCAACTCGCTGGCGGCAATTCGCGCGGGAGTCCGGCAAATCGAGTGCACGATCAATGGAATCGGCGAGCGCGCGGGAAACGCTGCGCTCGAAGAAGTCGTGGTCGCGCTGGCGGTGCGCAAGGAAAGCTTCGGCGTAACGACGGGAATCCGCCTGGAAGAACTTTTCCGCACGAGCCGCATGCTGACGGAAATCACCGGGGCGCAAGTCGCCCCCAACAAAGCCGTCGTGGGCGCGAACGCATTCGCACACGAAGCGGGTATTCACCAGGACGGCATCATCAAGAACCCTCTGACGTACGAAATTATTTCGCCGCAAACCGTGGGTGTTCCGGCGCGCTCTTTGGTTCTGGGGAAACACTCGGGACGCAACGCGTTGCGCCTGACGCTGCGCGATCTGGGCTACGAAGCGAGCGATCCGGAGCTTGCCGAAGTTTACAGCCGGGTGACTGCCCTGGCCGATCAAGCCAAGCAGGTGCGCGCGCGTGATATCGTGGCCATCGCGCATGAAGTGATCCGCCGGCGGCCCGCGGCGATGGCCGCGGAATCGTCTTCCGCAGCCTGACCTCTCTGCTGGTCAAGAGATTGCAACGCCGGAAACACGCCGCACGGAACGTTTTCCCAACGTGCGTGCGGGTTGCTAGGATTTTGTAGTTACTCGGGGACCCTTATGAAGAAGACCATCGTTCTGCTGCCTGGAGACGGCATCGGCCCGGAAGTGACGAGGGCCGCGACAACCGTCCTGCGCGAAACGGCCCACGAATTTAATCACCAATTCGACTTCAGAGAACTTCCGGTCGGCGGCGCGGCCATTGATGCCGCCGGCACGCCACTTCCCAACGAAACGCTGGACGCCTGCCGCAAAGCCGACGCCGTTTTTCTGGGGGCTGTTGGCGGCCCGAAGTGGGATTCACTGCCGGTCGGAAAGCGCCCGGAAAGCGGACTGCTCGATCTGCGCAAGGGTTTGGAACTTTACGTCAATGTTCGTCCGATAAAACTGCTTGATCCGCTTCGCGGTATTTCGCCGCTGAAGCCGGAGCGGCTCGGTGATCTGGATTTTGAAATCGTGCGTGAACTTGCCGGCGGAATGTATTTCGGTGAGAGCGGCAACACCACCGAAAAGGGCGTGGAGCGCGCCTGGGACACGGAGTCGTATTCGACGCCGGAGATCGAGCGTATCGCCACGTTTGCATTCGCGCGGGCAGAAAATCGCTCGCGGCGGCTGTGCTCGGTCGACAAAGCCAACGTGTTGGCCAACTCGCAGCTCTGGCGCCGCACCGTTGCGGCGATGAGCGCCGTATATCCGTCCGTGAAACTCGAGCACATGTATGTGGACAATGCCGCGATGCAACTCACATTGCGGCCGTCGCAGTTTGACGTGATGCTCACCTCCAACATGTTTGGCGACATTTTGAGCGATGCCGCAGCCGCGCTTGCCGGTTCAATCGGGCTGATCCCTTCGGCGAGCTTCGGCTCCGCCGCGCCGCTTTTTGAGCCCATTCACGGCTCGGCACCTTCCTTAGCCGGCACGGATTCCGCCAATCCGATCGGCTCGATACTGAGCGCGACGATGATGCTACGCGATGCCTTTGGCCTCTCGCTGGAAGCGGATTGGGTGGAACAATCGCTCCAGCGCGTGCTCTCCGGCGGCTATCGCACTCCGGATATTACGGAGCCCGGTGCTCGCGCCGTGGGCGGCTCCGTTTTTACGGAAATCCTGCGTGAAGAGATGCAACGCACGTTCGAACACGCCGAGCGCTACGGCTGGGGCGTGTAAACGCGCCTTTCCAACATTGTCCCCCGCAAAAAGCCTTTATCGTTAAACTCGTTTTCGTCTTACGCAGCGAGCATTCTGCCCGCACCTGAAAGCACTTTGGGCTCGCGAACCGCGAGGCCATCCCCGCTGCTCGCGCCTTGCGAGAAGCCGCTGAGAATGCTACTTTTACACTTTCCCAAGCAGCTTGCGGCCGGCCAAGGTCGGGAACCATGCAGTTGAATGGACGCGGACGTGGGCATAGAAACCGTTCCAGTTCAGCTCTACCGAAGGGTGCGAAACATCTTTACTTATCGCGATTTTCTTGAAATTTCTTCGCGGCGCACCGTGCGCCGCTAGTCACAGGCCGCCATGGCACACCCGAGTTCCAATTCGATGAACGTCTTACCCTCCACGGCGAGTGCGGGAGTCACCTATTGGCGGGTGGAAGGCTCGCTGCTGGAACTTGGGGCGATGCGTCCCGTGGGCTTCTTCACTTGGAATTCACAGAGTTTTTCAGAGCGTTGGGCGCGGCGCGCGGGCATGGCTGGGATGGCGCTGGCGCGGCCCTTCGCTTACGCCGCGAACCGCACGTTCGCCACAAGGTTCCTGCATACATTGCTCCGCGGAGTCAGCCGCGACCGGCTCGATCTTCTTGGCGAAGAGTATTTCCACTATGTCCTGAAGCCGCAATTGCGCCGAGAAGCCGCCGGGAAACTGATCGAAGCGGTTCGCGGCGGCGAGCGCGTCGTCCTTGTCGGGCAACTCCTTGAAAACATCCTTCGGCCGCTGGCCCATCATTTCGGAGTCGAGTCTTTCATCTCTAACCGCCTGGAGTTTCGCGCCGGCGAGGCAACCGGCCGGCTGCTGAATCCCATCGTGCGTCCGCGAGGGCCCTTCGCGTGGATTGCGAGTGGCTCGACGGATGGACGCGTTTCGCGTGAAAAGCTGCTGAACCAGCTCGGCTGGGCAGAGAAGCCCGAGCGGCTGGAAAGCTCCGTGCAGACCACGGTCCGTCCGGCGATAGCCGCCGGCAAGCCTGTCGCGGTTTTCGGGGAAGCGCCGCGAATCGAGCGCCTCTCGGTCCGTGAAACCCTGGCGAAGCGGCATCTCTTATTGATCGGCGTGACCGGATTTATCGGCAAGGTCTGGCTCGTGGACCTGCTCGAAAATATTCCCGACATCGGCAAGATCACTCTCTTGATTCGACGGAACCGCACGACATCCGCGCAGCGACGCTTCGAAAAGATCGTGGAGGAATCTCCCACGTTTGACACGCTCCAGGAGCGCCACGGCCGGAAACTCGGCGCGTTCCTGAAGGAAAAGGTGGAAGTGGTGGAAGGCGATGTGAGCTTGCCCGGCCTGGGGCTCGATGAGGCAACGCAAACGCGTCTTGCAAAATCACTCGACCTGATCGTGAACAGCGCCGGCCTGACGGATTTCAATCCTGATTTGCGCGACGCGGTTTCCTCGAATGTGGATTCGGCGCTCTATCTCCTCGAATATCTCCGGAAGTGCGATCGCGCCGGGCTGATGCATCTTTCGACCTGCTACGTTGTCGGCATGCGAGACGGCCATTTCACCGAGGAACTTCAGGAAAACTACAACCCCGCCAACGATGCCAAATTCGATGCGGAGCACGAAGTCGAATCCCTCCGCGAGACGATCCGCCACATCGAAGCACGCGCCGAGAGCCCCGAGCTTTCCAAGGCGCTTCGCCGCCAGGCGTTAGGACGCGGCGGCGATGAAGCTTCCGCGCCCGCGGCGGAACTCGACGGCGTCTTGAAACGCAATCGTGCACGCTGGATTCGCAACCGGCTCGTGCGCGTGGGGATGCGCCGCGCTCAGCATCTAGGCTGGCCCAATACGTACACGTTTACGAAGAGTCTCGCCGAATCGATCCTTGCGCGGCGGGGGCGCGATCTGCCCATCGCCATCGTGCGCCCCTCGATTGTGGAGAGTTCGGAGCGCTCGCCTTTCACCGGGTGGAACGAGGGCATCAATACCTCGGGGCCGCTTTCCTATCTTCTTGGCACGAATTTCCGCCAGCTCCCTTCGAACGAGCGCAAATGCCTCGACGTAATTCCTGTGGACATGGTTTGCCGGGGGATGACACTCATTGCAGCGGCAATCATCGCGCGGCGCCACGCCCGGATGTACCAGCTCGCGACTTCAGCGATCAATCCGGTGAACATGGGCCGCAGCATCGAACTCACCGGGCTGGCTCATCGCAAGCACTACCGAACGACACAGAGCGTCGATAGCTGGTTGAAGGTGAAGTTTGAATCCATTCCCGTGTCCAAGCAGCGCTATGAACAACTTTCGATTCCGAGGCAGAAGGCCGTCGTCTCCGGTATCAACCGAGTGG
>JBGQCW010000178.1:0-4978 GCA_041495565.1 Candidatus Acidiferrum sp. | reverse complement strand
CCGAGTACGGTCTACGCTGGGGTGGAGGACGCTGCGTTGTTCCGCTCGAAGGACGGTGGCAAGTCGTGGCAGGAACTTTCCGGATTGCGCGGTCATGGCACAGGGCCCAAGTGGCAGCCAGGCGCCGGGGGAATGTGCCTGCACACGATCGTTCTGGACCCCAGCAATCCCCAGCGGATGTTCATTGCCATCTCGGCGGCAGGCGCGTTCCGGACCGAGGACGCCGGCAAGACGTGGCGGCCAATCAACAAGGGGCTGTATTCCCAATACATTCCCGAACCCACGGCCGAGGTCGGGCACTGCGTTCACCGCATCGCAATGCACCGGTCACGCCCGAACGTGCTGTTCATGCAGAAGCACTGGGACGTCATGCGCAGCGACAACGCCGGCGACTCTTGGCAAGAAGTGAGCGGCAACTTGCCGACGGACTTCGGGTTCGTGATCGACGTTCACGCGCACGAGCCGGAGACGATTTACGTCGTCCCGATCAAGAGCGACGGAGAACACTATCCGCCCGATGGCAAGTTGCGCGTGTACCGCAGCAGGACGGGTGGAAACGAGTGGGAGGCGCTCACCAAAGGCTTGCCGCAAAGCGACTGTTACGTCAACGTGTTGCGCGACGCGATGGCCGTCGACTCCCTCGATAAATGCGGCGTGTATTTCGGCACCACCGGCGGACAGGTGTACGCATCGGCCGACGCGGGAGACAGCTGGGCTCCCATCGTCCGAGATCTTCCGGCCGTGCTTTCCGTCGAGGTCCAAACGCTGCCGTGATCCGAGTCATACTCCCGGGACATCTGCGGGCGTTGGCACGCGTTCGCGGCGAAGTGGAGCTCGAGGTCGAGGGCCCGGCCACGCAGCGCTCGGTCCTCGACGCGCTCGAGGCCCGCTATCCGATGCTGGGCGGCACGATCCGCGATCACGTCACGCAACAGCGCCGTCCGTTCTTGCGGTTCTTCGCCTGCGAAGAGGACCTCTCCCATGAATCACCAGATGCCCCGTTGCCCGACGCGGTCGCGTCAGGGGCGGAGCCCCTTCTCATCATCGGGGCGATTGCTGGCGGCTAGGGGCCAACACTGCCGCAATCAGCGGGGCCAGACGCCGGCGGTGAAGGACTTGATGGTGTGGAAGCCGAGTTTTTCGTAGAGCTGGACGGCGGTGTGGTTTTCGGAAGTGACCGTCAGCGTCAATTCCCTGAATTTCATGGAGCGCAGCGCTTCCGCGGAAGTTTGCATGAGCATGCGGCCGAGGCCGTGTCCCTGATAACCGGGCAATACGCAGATTTGCGTGGTGTGCCCGACGCCGGGAGAAACTTCGC
This sequence comes from Candidatus Acidiferrum sp., assembly GCA_041495565.1. Lineage (GTDB taxonomy): Bacteria > Acidobacteriota > Terriglobia > Acidiferrales > UBA7541 > Acidiferrum. The sequence continues at coordinate 3,660 of JBGQCW010000178.1, read as the reverse complement.
TGGTCAACACCGCCGCGACGAGATCGTCACTACCAGGTTGATGCAGGACGAACGACGCTCCCTGTACAAATTGTCCGCAGCCGGGAAGCAGGATGATGTTTTTCAGAAACTTGAGCGCGCCGATGCGGCTGCGGTACTGGTCGTTGATCACTCCATCGACGTGGTTCGCGTACGCCAAATAGATCAGCTTTGCGCAAGGCTCGAAGTAGCGGTCAGTCCACCGCGTGAGGCGCATGCCGTTGGATGCGCTCTGTTCCGTCTCCGGCAACTTTTGCAGGTCCAGCAGCATGAACTGGCGCGTGTAAAGGCGAAAGCCCTGGTCGAGCAGCGGCGTGTCCACCGGGCCGCTGAAAGGCATGAGCTGGGCCTCGATGCGCGCCAGATGCGGAATAGCGCGCATGGAGAAGAGCATCTCTTCGAGAAGCCGCCGGCCGATGGCCGTCTGTGGAAATTTTGACGAGACGTAAAGCCCGCCAATCAGCCCTTTTTGCTCTTCGAGCACGTAAAAGGAATAGCCGGCGGCGACGCCGTTTTCAAAAGCCACGCAACCGGCGAGGGCGTGGGCGTCCAGGAAGCGCTTGATCAGCTCGAGCGCGCTGCGGTAGTCCCAGTGCAGTTCGTCGTGCCAGTGGCGCGCCTCTTCTTCGAGAAGCGGCTCAATCTGACGGACCGTGGTCTGTCGCAAGTCGACAATATTCATGGACGGATGGAAAGCGGCGCGACCCCTGCCGCGCGGGTTCCATCATAGCCGATTCGGGTGTGGGCTAGGGGCAGGGGCGTGCGCGGGAAGCGATACGATTGCGACACAGTGAGGAGCGCTCCCGGGGGTGGTGCGCGCGAGATATGCTACGATGCGAATTATCGTTTTTGTATTGCGAGGTATAGTAAAAGCGGCGTCCACCGCCAGCCCAATCACGCAGACGACGAATGCAGATCCTTTTCGAGCTCCGTTATCCAACCCGCTGGTACACCAAGCTGCTGATGGCGCTTTTGGCGCTTGTCTTTTTTGCCGTGCTAGCCACGACGGCAATTGCCGGGTTTCTGGTCTACCGCATCGTAAAGCCACAGCGCACCAGCAGCGAAATCAACATGGCCAGTTTTCCGGGCCGGCCGGATGCGGTGGAGTTCGAAGTGCCGGGGCTGGGCAAGAGGGAAGGCTGGTTTTTCCCCGGGCTGCGCGGCGCTCCGACGATTATCTTGTGTCATGGCTACGAATCGAGCCGTGGGGAACTGCTGACGCTGGTCTCCGCCTTGCAGGACCATCAGTACAACGTTTTCACTTTTGATTTTGCCGCCCACGGCGGAAACGCGGGGGTCACCACGCTCGGCTATCGCGAGGCGGACGAATTGCGTGTGGCAATCGGCGTCTTGGCCGCGCGAAACGATATCGACCCGGCGCGTTTCGGCGTGTGGGGCTACAATCTGGGCGCCTACGCGGCGCTGCGCGAAGCGGAAAACGACAAACGGATTCGCGCCCTCGTCCTCGATTCGGTTTATGACGAACCGAAGCAGATGGTGAAAGTGGGCGTGGAGCACAATGGGCTGGGCGGTTTTCCGTTCATGGTGCGCTCGGCGGAGCTTAGCTTTGAGTACTTGAACTACGCGCAGCGCAATGATCCGCCGCTCTCCAGGAAACTGATTACGCTGAGCGGCGTGCCGACGCTGTTCATTCAGGCGCTCGATGACCCGGAGCTTGCCGCGATTACCCGGCAGATGTTCTTGAAGGCGCCGGAGCCGCGCGAGCAGGCCATCCTTGCGCACGGAAACTTTGTCAGCTTGAACGACGACGACAAGCGCGCGTACGAGAACCGCATCGTGTCATTTTTCCTGCTGAGGCTGCCCGCTACGGGGAAGGCCGCCCGCTGAATCTTTGGGCGTCACATGCGATACGAACCATCCCGAAGCAGAAGGTCCGAGCAGTACGTCTACGCACTCGAATCCTTGTCTCCTTAGATGTTCGCAGTTGAAGGTCCCCGACACTACGTATGCGTCGGCATCAGGCTTTTCGTCCCAATCTGGCAGCTCCCTGCGCACATGAAAGTTCAAGGTGTAGCGGAGGCTGCGTCCCATTCCGTGATAAATGAAAGTGTGCTCGGGTGGCACGCGCTGGGCTAGAAGCTGAAAGGCCAAGTCTCTCGAAGAGAGTGAAACGAGTCCTGATACGATTTCATCCGCGATCATAATCGAGAACAACATCGGCACAACGCACAGAGACGCTGCCAAATTCCGTCCCGATCGGGTCCTGAGACAGATGAATGCGATTACAACCAGGAGGTTCGACAGCCCGGTCATTGCGAGCAGAAAGCTCACAGCGAGTTTTACGCGCTGGGCCGGCAAACTGACATGAGGAAAGAGGTCAGCGGCAAGCACTGAAACACCCAGACACAAAAGCGCAAATCCGGCGAGGCTTACACTGGACGACTTTCGTTGCTCGCTCCCTAGGCTTGCCCAGCCGTAAGCCAATAACAATGTCAGTGCTGGAATAGCTGGCAAAGCGTAGCCCGGCAACTTCGATTGCGAAAGACTGAAAAACAATAGGACGAATAGTGACCAAGAGAGCAGGAATAAAGTATGGGGACTTATCTTTCTCGATTTCGCAAACTCCGCGCCGCCCGCCCAGGCGGTCCAAATTCCGGCGCCAGTCCACGGCAGAAAAGCCACAAGCAGAACAGGGAGGTAGAACCAGAACGGTTGGATGTGCTGAAATTCGGGAGTGAGGAAGCGATTGAAATTGTGCTCGATGATGAAGATGCGGAAGAAGTCGGGATTGCGGCGGGCGCAAAGGATGTACCAGGGCAGGGCGGTGAGACAGAAAGACGCGAGCGCGGCGGGATGAAAGAGGCGGAAGGCGTCGCGCCAGCGTTTGGTGAAGAGCGCCCAGAAGAAGATTGCGCCGCCTGAAAGAACGATAGCCGCTGGACCTTTCGCAAGGGCGGCGAGGCCGAGAAAAAAGCCAAAGAGAAGCAGTGCGAGCCATGGTGTCTGCGGAATGATGGGAGAGCTCTCGTTTCTCGTGAGGCCGAGCACGACCGCGGCGCACACCATGGCGATCGTGAGCATGGCACTGAAGGGCATGTCCGTGGCGGCGGCGTGCGAGAAGCCGATCATTCCCACCGTGGTCGGCAGGAGAAGCAGTAGCCATCGAGCAGTTTCTGCGCCGTATAGCCGCAGTGCGAGCCACGCCAGCGCGAGCGTGGCAAGTAACGCTGAGATGGCGCTCGGAAGCCGCGCCGCGGCTTCGCTCACGCGAAAGAGCTTGAAGCTTAGTGCCGCGCCCCAATAAAAGAGGGGAGGCTTTTCGAACCAGGGTTTTCCATAGAGGCGCGGCGTAACCCAGTCGCCCGTCTCGACCATGTCGCGCGCGATCCAAGCGTAGCGTGGTTCGTCGGGTCCCACGAAGCCGATCGCGCCAAGATGGCTAAAATAGCAAACGTAAAGAGTCGCCAGGATGAGAACGGCCCATCCGATGCGGGCGGCGGTGGTGGTGCGCGGGTCCCCAGCGATGGGAGCAATTGTTTCGGTCACGGAAAGCTAAGTCTAACATCGAACCACTATCTTCCAGCGACGGACCTCTTGCATACTGTCGCTCGGCGGCAAACTGACGAGAACTTGGTCACGTAATGAAGGCTTGGATCGAATACGCGGCAGTGTGGGTCATAT
>JBGQCW010000177.1:0-4984 GCA_041495565.1 Candidatus Acidiferrum sp. | reverse complement strand
GAATATTTTGCGGACAATCTTCTGCAATGGACTTCCGCGGTACACCCGAAGGTATTCGATCTCTATCTCTTCTCCTTCGACGCCAGCCTCCACGTGCAGATTCCATTCCTCGTGGGCCAGGCATTTTCCATGTGGCCCAATCTCCGCGCGGCCGGGCTCATTTTCTACATCGGTTTGCCCATCCCCATCGCGCTGATTTATGCCGGCCGCGTTCTTCGCATGCGCGAAAAAGCAATTCCCTCTTTTGTCGCTTTCCTCGCCACCGGCCCCATCGGCGTACTTTTCTACAACCTCTTACCAGCCCTCGGTCCCGTGCATGTTTTTGGAAAAGCGTTTCCCTGGCAACCGCTTTCCACGGCGCAGACGACTCATCTCCTGGTGGAACCCATTGCGCTCTCCGGTGCGCCGAACGCGATTCCGTCTCTGCATATGGCGTGGGTGCTGCTGGTGTGGTGGTACTCGCGCGGACTTTCCTGGTGGGAACGCTCGATTGCTTTTGCGTTTTTGTTTTTCACGGCGCTCGCCACGGTCGGCACGGGCGAACACTATCTCGTGGATCTCGTTGTCGCTTATCCGTTCGCGCTCTTGATGGAATCGCTCTGCGAGTTCTCGCAGCCTTTGCTGGAACGCCGCCGGCTCACGGCGTCAGGGGTTGGATTGTTCGGGACACTCACGTGGCTTCTGGCGCTGCGCTACGCCGTGCATGTCTTTTGGATTTCAGCGGTGCTGCCGTGGACTCTTTGCGTTGCCACGATTGCAGTGTCGCTCGTTTGCGAAAGACAACTTCAGTGCGGGGCTAGATTCCGCGGTGCGAATACAGGATGAGCGCCGCGCCGAACAACATGCCCGCTACGACGAGGGAAATCACGCCGGCCGTAAACCATTTCGAGGCGAGAGCCGCGCGCAAGAAAAAATCCCGCCGCAGGAGAGATGTTTTTTCTTGACTCCTCTTTTTATAGAACTAACCAGGAGCTAGCCCGCCGGTGCGAGGGCGGATTGCTGGTGACGGATCAGGGAGGCGGTGCTATGCCATTCCTCTTGAAGGCCTTAGAGGTAAGGGATGCAATTTCGGTCCCCACCGCCCCTAGGGTTGAGCCTCGACGAGCTTCCAGGTCGGGTCGGGGTCGTATTCGGTGATGGACGCGGCGAGCTTGGCGGTGTCCGGGCCGAGATTTTTCTGATAGGCGCGGCCCTGCTGGTTGATGACAAAGGTCATCACGCCGGAATTGCCCCACTTCTCGGGATAGGCGATGAGAGCGTAGCCGGCGATCATGTTGCCGTTGATGACGTAGCTATATTTTCCGCCAGGCGCGTGGAGGCCCTGGCTCTTCAGGATCTTGAAGTAGTAGCCGTGGTAGGGAGCGCGCGGATGGGCTGGCGCCTCTTTCTCAGAGGCGGGCGTTGCAGCCTTATCGGGCGCGGAGGAACTGCGCGGCTTCGGGCCGTAGCCTTCCTCGCGCGCCACCGCAACGAGTTTCCCGAGCGGACTAGGCTTTTCATCTTCGGCTGTTTCCCAATACAAGCCATTGTGCTGGCCTGGGGAACTGATGAACTTCTGGGCGTATTCGGCTACGCCGTCGTGGTCCCAATCCGCTTCGGTGAAGTATTCCCACTGGGCAATGGCATAGGCGCGGCAAGTGTTGATGGCAGAAAGCTCATTTTCGCCGATGCGGCGATTGAGAACTTCCTCGAGGCCAGACCTAATGTCGAAGAGCCATTTGCCGCTCTGTTGGACGATGGGGATCGGCAGGGGGTAATTGTTTTTGCCGACGACGACGGTGTATTTCGAATCGCTTACCTTCTGAAGCTGCGCGGACTCGCTGACGGCTTCGGCGAAGTCGTCGAGATCGTTGGTGTCCTCGACTTCGTCGCCGGAGAGCAACTGATCATGGTCTGGCCCGAAGACGGTTGCGAGCGCGGAGCGATCCTTGGCCTTCGCAGCCGCGACGAGAGCCTGCATGGCGTCGTCGGGAGAAGAATAGGTTGATTGCGCCGGTGCTTGCGCATGAGCGGCGGGAGTGACGCCAAAAAAACTCGCGGCAAGAAACAAAGTGACGGTGAGGAATGCGGCAAAACTGATCTTCAGCGTGGGTGAGTTTATTTTCCTGTTCCCTTCCGCGTACTGTGTGATCGTTCCCATGACGATTTTCATGGCTTTCTCCTTTCGCCACCGCGCGGCGCAGGCGCGGGCTTACTCTGTGCGCGAGGTTGTGGCGCGGGACGAGGAGCGGGGCGCGGCTGACTCATCTGTTGGCGGCTGGACTGGCCGCGTTGACTGGACGCGCGCGGATCGAAATTGCCTTCTGTCCTGCCATAGACGTGGGGCACAGGCCGAGGGGCGGGGGCCGGAGCCGGGCGAGCGGCAGGTGGTGTAGGAACAGGCCGGGCAGGCGCCGTAGGAGCCGGCCTAGCCGGAGGTTGTTGTTGCTGCGCCCGAGAAGGACGGCCTGGGCTAGGAGCACCTTCGCGACCGCGGTGCTGATCGAGACGCGGATTGCCGGTATCAATGTTGCGATTGATGATCTTGTTGTTCACGGGCGGGCGGCCGGGGCGCTCGTCGACGCGGACGTTGTTTGTGCGATTGAGGCGCACGTTGTTGTCCCGGATGTTGTTGTAGTTCACGTTGCGGTGGACGTAGTTGTAGCGATTGATGTTGTTGACGTTCACATTGCGATTAATGACCGCGCGATTGCCGACGACGTTGTCGTAGCGATTGTTCACGTAGACATTAGTGATGCGAACGCGCGGGCGGGAACGGCCGATCCATCCCGGGCCTTGCCAGCCGTGATAGTAGATGCGGTGATGATGCCAGTCGCAATCGCGATTGAGCCAGGAGCCGATGAGGAAACCAACGCCAAAGGTGATGGCCAATCCCCAGGCGGGCCGGCGGTAATAGCAGATGTAGGGATCGTAAACGGGCAAGTAGATGTACGCGGGCTCATACGGAACGATGCTGATGTAATCATCTTCGACGAGCACCTCTTGCTGCGGCGTGGTGACGAGATTGCCGACGTTGCGAGCCATGTGGCGCAGACGTTGGACGGAGGTCATCACGTCCGTGGACTGGTTGACATACGCCTGGCCGACGGAAGTGGTCCAGTCGATTTTGTCGGCCATCATATAGATCACCGTGGGATAGTGGGCGACGGCCTTGACGCTGACGTCCCAACGCTGATCGTCGATGCCGTTAGTGCCATTGGCGCGAACCCAGCGAGCGGCTTCGTCGACGTCATCCACGAAAGTGGCGGCCACGAGGACTTGGGAAAGAAGCGGATCGGGATAGAGCGCGATGGACGCGAGAAGATTGTCGAGTTGTTCGGGGGAAAACGGCTCGTAAGAGTAGTTTTCGTCCTGAGCAATGGACTTTGCTGCGGAAGGGGCCGAAGCAGCTTCGAGCAGCGAGAGATTGGAGAGGCCGAGGGTGAGTAAGAATGCCAGGACTCTACGCATGAGTGAAATTTCTCCTTCCAGGCGGGCACGGAGCATTTCTGAAGGGACAGGCGTGCTCGACGGGACACCGGTTGCAACCGTGAAAGGAAATGAGCGAGAGAAACTCCTCGCCTATGCCGCAGGATTCTTGCGAATCTTGCGTCCTCCCTCTCCCAACACCGAATACCAGCCAGAACGTCCCAATGCGAAAGCAAGAATATCCTCGAGCCTTCTTGGCTATTCAGCAACGAACTCTGGCGAAATGCTGTGGCGAAGATCACATCTTAGCGTGTTATCCATCACAAGGTTATCGAATTTTTGACTAAAGGGATTCTTCCCTTGCGAACAACCCGCAAGGTTTTCCAAGAAGTGGCTACATGGCGAGCCGTAAAAACGCGCAACGCGAAGAATTGCCGTTCGCGCGCGGCACATGCTGGGCATATCGTCGCCAACTCGGAAACCATCCACAAACGGGGTTCGAGGAAGTTTGGGAGCAGACTGTCGGGGCACTTGGACGTATAACGCAGTAACCGGACCTGACTCCCCCGAAGTTCAGTTCTGGGAAATGGAAGGTTCGCCTGAAACTAACGCATCACTCGCGAGCACACTCGATTTCGCGGAAGGGCCAAATCAAGTTAGAATTGAAGGGAATGCTTACACAGATTGAAGGATTTGACGCGACCGCGAGCCGGCATCCGCGCCGCAAGACCTACGGCGTGAACGTAGGACACGTGCGCGTGGGCGGAGGCGCGCCCATCGTCGTGCAGTCCATGACGAACACGGACACGGCGGACATCGCGACAACGCTGAAGCAGACCTTGGAGCTGGCGGAGGCGGGTTCGGAGATTGTGCGCTGGACGGTCAACGTGCCGGAAGCGGCGGCGGCGGTGCCGGAGATCAAGAAGCGGATGCTGGATGCCGGTTGCAATGCACCGATCATCGGCGACTTTCATTATAACGGGCACGTGCTGCTGACGAAGTATCCGGAATGCGCGAAGGCACTGGATAAATACCGCATCAATCCGGGCAACGTAGGCGCAGGGCAGCGGCGCGACGAGCAGTTCTCTACGATTTGCAAAATCGCGCGCGACAATGGCAAGCCCGTTCGAATCGGCGTGAATGGCGGCTCGCTCAATCAAGAGCTGGTCATGCGCAAGATGCAGGAGAACACGGACAAGAATCTGGGCAAAGAGTCCGAAGAGATCATCAACGATTGCATGGTGCTCTCCGCGCTGCAATCGACGGAACTGGCGCTGGAGTCCGGGCTGCGCCAAGACCAGATCATTATTTCGTGCAAGACTTCGCGGCCGCGCGACCTTATTACCGTGTACCGCGATCTTTCCGCGAAAACCGAGCAGCCGCTGCATCTGGGCCTCACCGAAGCGGGCATGGGCATGAAGGGGCAGATCTGGTCGGCGGCATCGATCGGCATCCTTTTATACGAAGGCATCGGCGACACGATTCGAATCTCGCTGACGCCGCGACCTGGCGGCGATCGCCGCGAAGAAGTTTACGCCGCGTGCGAATTGCTCCAGGCGCTGGGGCTGCGCTCGTT
>JBGQCW010000176.1:0-4996 GCA_041495565.1 Candidatus Acidiferrum sp. | reverse complement strand
GTTCTCCCGAAGGTCGAGCGAGGCGCGGCAGTCTGGCTCGAAGATGCGCGATAGGAATCCGCATGGAGTATCCTCAGCGGACCGCAGAATCATCAGGATGCTGTTTCCTTGGAGCAATTCGTGAAGATTTCGCCTGGCAAATGGAAAGGGTTGCAGGCCGTTTCCAATTCGCGTGGAGTGATCGCTGCGCTCGCCATCGATCAGCGCAGCGCCTTGCGCAGCTTGTTCGCAAAAGCCATGGGGGTCGAGCCGCAGTCCGTCCCGCGCGAAGCGCTCGAGCAATTTAAGGAGGCCGTGAGCCGGATACTGACGCCTCACGCAAGCGCCATTCTGCTCGATCCTGAATATGGTCTCCCCGCCGCGCGTCAGCGGGCAAAGAACGCCGGCTTGCTTCTCGCCTACGAACAGACGGGTTACGATAAGTCCGTGCCGGGGCGTCTTCCGCGTCTCTTGGACGGCTATTCCGTGGACCGCCTCATTGCGGAAGGCGCCGACTGCGTCAAAGCCCTCTTGTACTATTCGCCTTTTAGCTCGCCGCATATAAACGATCGAAAGCACGCATGGGTCCAGTGCATCGGGGCCGATTGCACCGCGTCTGATGTGCCTTTCTTTCTCGAGCTGGTCAGCTACGACGACGGCATGGACGAAAAGAGCGTTGATTTCGCCCGCATCAAGCCAGAAGTCGTCGCCCGCAGCATGGAAGAATTCTCGAAGCCCGAATATGTGGTTGACGTGATCAAAGTCGGGGTTCCCGTTACGATGGCCTTCGTTGAAGACATGCTTTCCAGCCCCGCAAGTGTTGCGTACACCCGAAAGGAAGCAATAGCTCATTTTGTCCGCGCCTCTTCTTCAGCGAGAAAGCCTTTTATCTATCTCTCGGAAGGCGTAAGCAACGAGATCTTTAACAACGCTCTCGAACTCGCCGCTGAGGCCGGAGCAACTTTCTCTGGCGTGCTTTGTGGGCGAGCTATCTGGAAGGATGGGGTGCCGATCTTCGCAAAGAAAGGAGTCAGGGCTTTGGAAGACTGGTTGTCGAATCAAGGCACGAAGAACATTGAAGAGGTGAACGCGCGTCTGGCACACGCGAAGCCTTGGTTGGAATTCTATGACGGTGCGTCCGCAACTGCGTTATCACATTAGGGAATCTCGGAGAGAACTCGCTTCCTATGTTTGTCTGCATCAGCGCGAATCCGGCCATAGACAAGCGCCTACGTCTGACCAAGCTCGTGCCCGGAGGTGTGAACCGCGCGAGTGACGTCAAAGCCTCGCCCGGAGGAAAGGCCACGCATGTCGCGATGGTGCTTCGGACTCTCGGAGCCGACCCCGAGTGGATTGGTTTCACTGGCGGAGCCAGCGGCCAGGAGCTGCTCGATGGACTGCGTGCGCTTGGCATTCGCGCGCATCCCATTCAGACGGAACAGGCAACGCGCGTCAATTTGGAAATTATCGACGATGCCGCCAGCGTGACGGAAATTCTCGAGCCAGGCGCCGCCCCTTCCAAATCTGAAATTGCTTCCTTTCACGATGCTTGTGAAGAACAATTCACGCGAGGTGAGAGCCAGGCGATTGTCGTCGCTTCAGGCAGCCTGCCTCCTGGAATGCCTCGGAATTTCTACGCTACGTTGATCCACCGCGCTCATGTCCAAGGATGTAAATTTTTCCTCGATACGAGTGGCGAGGCGCTGCGCTCTGCGCTCGAAGCAGGTCCTGATTTAGTGAAGCCTAATCGCGAAGAAGCGAGATGGATTACCGGCGAAGAGATTACTGACGTGGCTTCAGCCGTGCTGGCAATCAGCCACTTCTTAGCTGCGGGCGCAAAGAGCGCTGCGATCAGCCTGGGGCAGGGCGGCCTCGTCTGGTGCCCGGGAGCAGGCCGGGACGCATACTTCGCTTCTTCGGCCGCGGTACAAGCGAGGTCCACCGTGGGTTGCGGCGATGCCGTGGTGGCGGCGTTTGCCCATGCCGCAGGCGCTGGATTGACAGAGGAAGAAACTGTGAGGCTGGCAGCTGCCTGCGGAACCGCAAACTGCCTGGCCGATTCACCGGGAGCCCTACGAGCTGAGGATATTCAAAGACTCCGGAAAGAGACTCGGGTTGAAAGGCTTTCGTGAATACTATTATTCCGCGGCTTGCCACTCGAGAGCAACTATGTCAAAGTGGAGAAAGCGTAACAAAAGTAATATATTCGAAATAAATCGAAAGACGGCTATCTCGATCCCGAATTCCTATGCTGAGTGAAGAGCGCAGGCGCGAAATCCTCGAGCTGCTCCAAACGGACGGCCGGGTTCTTGTCGGCGATCTTTCGAAGCGTTTTCGTACTTCCTTGATCACTATCCGCAAGGATCTTGAGTTTCTGCACCATCAAGGCCAGCTCGAGCGCACGCACGGTGGCGCCCTGCCGCTGCGCACCGGGGCGCTGTACGATCGCACCCTCCAGGAAAAAGAACGCCTGCACCGCCAGGAGAAACTCCGCATCGCCGCCGCTGCCGTTCGCATGATCCGGCCGGGGCAGGTTGTGATTCTCGACTCCGGCACCACCACCACGGCGATTGCACGGGCGTGCCGTCCATTTCGCAGCCTCACGATCATCACCAATGCCACAAATGTCGCCGGGGAGCTGGCGGACACTTCCGTGGAAGTCATTCTCACGGGAGGAACTCTTCGAAAGAATTCCTTTTCGCTTGTTGGCCCCTTGGCGGAAGAATCGCTTCGCCGTCTGAGTGCGGACATGCTTTTCCTGGCTGTCGACGGCTTTGATGTTCGCTACGGCTTGACCACGCCCAACCTTCTCGAAGCCCGCGTGAACCGCGCCATGGCCGAGGCGGCACGCCGCACGATCGTTGTCTGCGATTCCAGCAAATTTGGACGCAGAAGCCTTTCGCTGATCATGCCGACCTCCGCGGTTCACGAAACCATCACGGACCGCAAGATCGCAAAACCTCATTTGAAGGCGTTGCGCGAGGCGAAGGTAGACGTAACACTGGTGTGATTGTTAGGAAGAAAATGAAAAAGTGGGCCATCCCATTCGCGGGGCGTGGCATGCCAAGGACAAAGGACAATGCAGAAAACACCAACCGATCCGCAGCATTTCGCTACACTGAACGAAATTCTTTCTCAGCCTATCGTGTGGCAGGCGGCGCTGGCTGAATTGAAACAAAGCGCGCAAATCGCGGCGATTCTTGCACAAACGAAGGCGCGGACCGAATGGCTTTTCCTTGGCTGCGGCACGAGCTTTTACCTCGCCGAAGCAGCGGCATCCTCCTGGACGATGTTGACTGGCCAGCGTGCGCGCGCCTTGCCTGCATCGGAACCCCTGCTCTTTGCTGATTTGGCTTACGCAAGGGTCTCCGGCCTTCAATCGGTGATTATTTCGCGTTCGGGCAGTACATCCGAAACAGTCCGCGCCGCGGAACTTCTTTCCCGTCAATTGAGCGTTCCGACTCTCGGGATCACCTGTACGGCCGATTCGGCATTGGAGCGAGCTTGCGATCAGACACTCCACATCACTAGCGCAAACGATAAGAGTCTGGTGATGACGCGGTCGTTCAGCACCATGCTACTGGCATTGCAGTATCTAGCTGCGACGAAGGCGCAGCGGCCGGACTTTCTTGAGGCGCAGCGGCGCGTAGCGGTCCATTTCGAGTCGCAAATTCAATCCATATCCCGGCGCGTCGAGGCCTTTGTGGATAAACACTCCTTCGCCGACTTCGTTTTCCTCGGGCAAGGGCCATTCCACGCCATCGCTCGCGAAGCGGCACTGAAAGTCATGGAAATGTCGTGCTCCTATAGCCAGTCCTTTCATACTCTGGAATTTCGTCATGGACCCAAGGCGATCGTCAGCCCGGAAACATGCCTTACTTTCTTTTTAAGCGAGAGCGCCGCCAAGGCCGAATGCGAAGTCCTTGCCGAAATGAAGGAACTCGACGGCGTGACCATCGCCGTCTGCAACCGGGCCACCGACGCGATCCGCCGCTCGAGCGATCTTGTCTTCGAACTTGGTTTCGACGGCCCCGAACTCGCCACGGTGGTTCCTTCTGTCGTTCCTTCGCAGCTGCTCGGCTTCTTCACTGGCGTTAAGAAAAACCTGAACCCGGACGAACCGAAAAATCTGTCCCGCGTCGTGATTCTAAGTTGAGTGCAAGCTGGGAGAACTTTCCGTGGCCAAGTTAGACGTAAGCGTTGTCGGTGAACTGAATCTCGACCTTATTTTCTACGGCCTGCCTCAAGAGCTCGTGCTCGAACGGGAGCACCTCGCGAAGGACCTCAGCATCACTCTGGGCAGCTCCTCGGCTATTTTCGCCCACAATCTCGCGCTGCTCGGGAACAAGGTGGGCTTCAGCTCCTGCATCGGCAGCGATCCGCTCGGGGAGATTTGTATGCAGCGCCTTGGCGAAAGCGGCGTTGACCTTAGTCGAGTCCGCCGCTTCCCCGGCAAGACCACCGGGCTAACGGTCATTCTGCCGCAGCGCAAAGACCGCTATATCCTCACCTATCCCGGCACAATGTACGACATGAGCGCAAAGGATCTTGATCTAAGCTACGTCTTCGGCGCGAAGCACCTGCATCTCTCCTCCTATTTCCTGCAGAAGGCGATGCGCCCCAGCCTCGTTGAACTTTTCCGTAAGGCTAAGGAAGCCGGGTTATCCACTTCCCTCGATACCAACGACGATCCTGAGAACCGCTGGTCGGATGATATTCAGCTTGTTTTGAAATACGTCGACATTCTCCTGCCGAATGAGCACGAAGCCTGCAAGCTCGCGAAGGTCGATGACCCCGTCCGCGCCGCGGAAATTCTTTCCCAGAAGGTGCCGCTGGTCGTCATCAAGCGCGGCTTGCAGGGAGCGATGGCACGTCGCGGAAGCGAAAAATTTGCCGGATTCCCGCCGGTGATCGACACTGTCGATCCGGTCGGCGCCGGAGACAGTTTCGACGCTGGGTTTATCCATCAATTCATCCGTGGCGCCAAAACCGAGGACTGTCTAAAATTCGCCAATAT
>JBGQCW010000175.1:0-5037 GCA_041495565.1 Candidatus Acidiferrum sp. | reverse complement strand
CTAGGCATGGAGAAGAAAGAGTGCTGAAACAACGGATGATGGCGCTGCTTGCTCTGATGACGCTGATGGGTGCGAGCACGATTCGCGGGCAGGAGCCTGCCGCCGCGGCACAGATACCATCGCCTGAAGGTCCCACGCCGGCCGTAAAGCATCAGTCGAAAGTGCAAGCGCGGGAACACCGTTTCTGGGACAAGAAGAATGGCTGGCTGTTTGCCGGAGTTGGAGCGGCGCGGACGTTTGACTATTTCTCGACATTGAACCTGCGGCGGCGGGGCGACCAGGAAGTCCTGCTGACGAACGACATCGTGGACAATCACGCGGGGTTTGCGGTGATCGAGGCGGCGGGAGTTGGTGTTTCGATCGGAACGTCATATTTATTCCATCACTATGGCCATCACAAGCTGGAACGCTGGACCTCGATCGTGCACTTTGGGCTTGCCACGTCGGGCGCCGTGCGCAATTACAGCTTGAAAACGGCACATCCCAAGACTTCGCCTTAGCTGGCAGCATCTTCAAGAGGCGGAAACGCTTCTTCGTTTCCTTCCATCTTGCGCAACAGCATGAATTGTTGCGGTCCGAACGGCGGTGCGGCATACTCGCGGCGCGTGTGGGCCTTGGTCGGAGGCGCACGGACAGCTTTGTTAGGAAGGACGCGAGGAGGTCTTATGAGACGGTGTGTTTCAAGTCACCGTTTCGTGCTGGTTCTTTCTGTCCTGATTCTTCTTGCAGCGGTTGCGCACGGTTCCGCGAATCCCCGGCCTGCCTTAGCGCCTATCTCGCCGGTTCACCGGTTGTTTGCACCGCAGACTAGTTTGCCCGGCAGACCAGCATCTGACTCCCAAACAGCCCAGCCGCAAACTAGTTTGCCGCGCAGACCAGAATCTGCTCCTTCCCCGCCTTCCGAACAGACAAAAACCGAGCAATACACGCTCTCGCATGAGCGTTATGAGAAAGCCGTAGCGTATTCGCGGGCGGGCTATACGCTGTACTTTGTTTCTTATGGCCTGGGAGGAATTGTCCTGTTCCTGATTCTTCGTCTGGGAGTGGCGGCGAAGTTTCGAGACATCGCCGAGAATGTGAGCGGCAAGAAGTGGATGCAAGCCTTCGTGTTTGTCCCGCTTCTCTTCCTGACGATCGATGTTCTCGCTCTGCCTGTGCGCGCGTACTGGCATGCGCTTTCCCGGCACTTTGAACAGTCCATCCAGGGCTGGGGTTCCTGGCTCTGGGATTGGACGAAAGGGGAATTCCTGGGGACGGCATTCGCAATTGTGCTGGTCTTGATTTTATTTGCAGTCATGCGGCGCAGCCCGCGGCGCTGGTGGGTGTATTTCTGGTTTCCGGCAGTGCTGATCCTGCTGGGGCTGATTGTCATCACTCCCCTGGTGATTGATCCGCTGTTCAACAAATTCGAGCCGCTGAACAAAGAACATCCGGACCTTGTCGCGTCGATCGAAAAACTTACGCAGCATGCGGGTGTTCCTATTTCGCCAGAGCGCATATTCCTGATGGTAGCGAGCCAGAAGACCAATGCCATCAACGCTTACGTGACGGGTTTGGGCGCGTCCAAGCGGGTCGTGATTTGGGATACGACAATTCAAAAGACCACAAACGATGAAGCGCTTTTCATCGTGGGGCATGAACTAGGGCACTACGCCCTAGGGCACGTGCGTCAGGGTTTTCTGCTGGGTGCCACTGGTCTCTTGTTCGCGTTGTATTTCCTGTTTCGTGGTTTGCACTGGGCGCTCGACCATTGGGCGAAGGACTGGAAGATCTATGGCCAGGAGGATTGGGCCTCGCTTGCGGTGCTGCTGTTGCTGCTGCAAGTGCTGCTATTCCTCTCTTCGCCGGTGATCAGCGGGTTCAGCCGGATGCAGGAACATGCCGCGGACGTCTACGGATTGGAAGTGATTCACGGGCTGGTGCCGAATTCGGAGGAGGTCGCCGCGCACGCATTTCAGGTACTCGGGGAACTGGATTTGTCGGACCCGAATCCGCCGGAGTTCATTACCTTCTGGCTCTATTCACATCCGCCACTGGCGGACCGGCTGGTGTTCGCTCATGGCTATGATCCCTGGTCAAAAGGGGAGTCGCCCAAGTATGTGAAATGAAGACGTGCCACGCGCCCGGCTTTAGCTCAAACATCCTGACGCGTGGATGAATGCTTGCGGGCAAAGGCGGCGACCTTGCTGCGGTTTCCGCAAACTGCCATCGAACACCAGCGGCGGCGGTGCGTCCGCGATTTGTCGTAGAAGAAGAGGCCACAATGAGGATTGGCACACAGCCTGAGCCGTGCCCCTGCACCCTCGGCGATAAGCTCCGCCGCAGAACGGGCAACGGCAGCGAGCAGCCAATCGAGGCCGCCTTCGCGCGCGATGAATTCGATTCGCCACGCGCCGTTCTCGTAAACCAGTTCGTCGTGCCCTTCGGTGATGCGAAGGATTTCGTTGACGGGCTCGACCGATTCTCCGGCTATCTTTTGCTTCCGATGCATGGCCGTGAACGCCTTGCGAAGCGAGGCGCGGAGCCGCCGGGCCTTCCGGAGCAAACCTTCCGCCGCTTGGGGATCGGACTGAGGCAAAGCAAGAAGTTGTGCGCCACGTTCCGAAGAAACCACGCGTGCGGCTTCCAGGAAGAGAATGAGCCCTTCCCAAGACAGTTCGGAGTGCGTCGGTGTCGTGTTGACGAAGTCGAGGCAAAGCCGCCCTCCAAGCAAGTGGACACCTGAACTGGAAGAAGGCAGGGGCATTGTTCTCAATAACCAGTTAACGCTAACATGACGGTTATCGACATCAAAGGACTGTTTCATTCGATTGCCGGTAACCATTTGTCAGGCGCAGAATCATATGGCTTGGCTGACAGGAGAGAACTCCAATGAAATCCCTTTTGGCGGGGCTGACATTCCTTTGGCTATCCATTCTGGCGACCGTGACGTTTGTTCGCCCACAAGCGCAATCGTCCTCTGCCGCGTCAGCGGCAATTCGTATCCCGGTAGTGGTCGAATTATTCACCTCGGAGGGTTGCTCGAGCTGCCCTCCCGCGGACGCCTTGCTGGCAGGATTGGCGCAGCAACAGCCCATCGAGAACGTGGAAGTGATTGCTTTGGAAGAGCATGTGGATTACTGGAATGATCTGGGTTGGGTGGATCCGTTTTCCTCGCACGACTGGACGGCGCGGCAGTACGTCTATTCCGAGGTTCTGGGAAACGGCAACCCGTACACTCCGCAAATGGTGGTGGACGGCACAGCCGAGTTTGTTGGCAACCAGGCGCGGAAAGCCCGGCAGGCAATCTTGAATGCTGCCGGGCAACAAAAGACTCAAGTAACACTCGCGCACGAATCTCCAGACAATGCCGGCAATGCACATCTATCGGTGAAGATCGGAAAACTAACGAGAACCACTCCGCACGACACTGTGGAAGTTTGGCTGGCGATTACCGAAACGGGGCTTCATTCGGCGGTGAAGCGCGGGGAAAACGCCGGGGAAGACTTGCATCACGCTGCCGTCGTTCGTAGAATTCGCAGGATCGGCGAAGCGAAGAGCGGAGACGAAACCTCTTTCTCCGGCGACGCAAACGTTCCGCTTCAAGCAGAATGGAAACGCGAGAATCTGAGGGCGGTGGTTTTCGTGCAGGAGAAAAAAGGACGGCGCATTATTGGCGCAGCAGAATTGCCTGTGGCACGATAGGGGAAGACCGGGTGTGATATTGAGATCCGGCACCGGATGGCAATTCCAATCTTGGAATCACAGATCCCTGGGTAATATAAAACCTGGGCGTAAGCAAAGTTAGCCAATCTTAAGATTCTTGGATCGCTAAAACGCATCTCAGTTCGAGGATTGGCGCGCTTACGGTGGACGACGCAGCCCGTCTCACAGGACCTGGGGCTCACATTTTTCTTCGAGGTGAATGTTGGACGCCGAACCGCTTACAGATCCATCCTCAGTGCCGCCTTTGACTCCACCGCCGCCGGCGGGACTTGCCAATAAAATCTTCTTGAACGAAGCAGGATTGCGCTCAGGCTGGCGCTTGCTGATCTACGCAGTTTTTGTGGCAGCGCTTGGGTTTGGCGGTGGACTGGTCCTCCGGCAGTTCGTTCGGCCCTCTCACGGCGTCTTCTCTCCGGGCTATCGGTTTGCAGGTGAGGTGTTCAGCTTCATTGTAGTTTTTGGAGCGGCACTGATCATGTCGCTCATCGAGCGTCGCTCACCCGGTGTCTATGGGTTACCGGCGAAAAGTGCGTTTGGAAAATTGTTCTGGCAGGGCTTCCTGATCGGCCTAGTTGAGATCTCGGCACTGGTCGGTCTGATCTCCGTCTTTGGTGGATATTCCTTCGGGGCCCTGGCCGTGCACGGCAGCGAACTTTGGCGCTGGGCAGTCGTGTGGGCGATCTTCTTTGTTTTGGTGGGGCTGTTCGAAGAGTTCTTATTTCGCGGGTACACTCAGTTTACCTTGGCTGACGGGATCGGCTTCTGGCCCGCGGCGACTTTACTCTCCGTTTCGTTCGGAGCAGTCCACCTGGGCAACGCTGGCGAAGGATGGGTGGGTGCCGCGAGTGTCGTAACCATCGGACTGGTCTTTGCCCTTACGTTGCGGCGCACTGGCAGCCTATGGCTCGCGGTGGGGTTGCATGCGAGTTTTGATTTCGGCGAGACCTTTCTATATTCGGTCCCGAACAGCGGAATCGTGTTCGACGGCCACCTTTCCAACGCATCCTTGCACGGCGCCAAGTGGCTCACGGGAGGATCGGTCGGCCCCGAGGGCAGCGTTTTCAGTTTCCTGACGATGGGGATTCTTGCCGTCGTTGTTCATCTGCTCTATCCGCCGAAGAGTTCGAATCCCCCGCGAAACTAGCACAGCAAAATCTGATTAGCGCGCATTTCTCACCACCGCATCTCTCTGGACTCTGCCAGCACTCAAGAATATGCCTGTCATCCTGAGGGTTCGACGAAGTCGTACCCGAAGGATCTCAACCGAATGCTTACGCTGAGGTGTGGATCAGATGAGATCCTTCGCTTCGCTCAGGATGACAATGGCAGCGG
>JBGQCW010000174.1:0-5046 GCA_041495565.1 Candidatus Acidiferrum sp. | reverse complement strand
GCGCGTGTGGGAAGTTTTTCTTCAGCCATGCGGCGGTTTGCCCGTTCCTCTCACTTGCAATACTTCGTGCTGAGTAAACTCAAAAGCGTATCGGACGCATGCAAGCGTGTCAACGCAAGCATGGCGAGCTACAGGCTTCGACAGGGTCTTGCGAAGGTCTTCCCTCGGCATTACCATGGCAAGCGTTTTGAACGGCTGAACTTCGGCCGATGTCCAGCCCGCGATGATCTCTGAGGGAGAAACCACGCCATGAAACGAATCACTCTAATTTCCTTGCTCATTCTTTGCGCCGCGCAGATTGCATCCGCGCAGGATTGGGCCAAAGCTACGCTGGAAAAATCTCCGCGTCACCGCGAGTGGGTCACCGTCAAGCACGATGGCCGCTCGGTCGAAACGTTTGTCGTCTATCCCGAATCGAAGGGCAAGATCCCAGTCGTGTTGATCATTCACGAAATTTTTGGCATGACGGACTGGGTGGAGGACCTGGCGGATCAAGTCGCCGCGGCGGGCTACATCGCAGTCGCTCCGGATCTTCTCTCTGGCATGGGACCCAACGGCGGCCGCAGCACCGATTTCGGAGAAGGCAAAACCATGGAAGCTGTGAGCCACCTCAATCCGGACCAGGTGACCGCGGATTTGAACGCCGCAGCGGACTATGCGCTGAAGATCCCGGCCTCAAACGGGAAGCTCTTCGTTGGCGGCTTCTGCTGGGGCGGCAGTCAAACATTCCAGTTTGCGACCAGCCGCGGCGATCTGGCGGCCGCCTTCGTTTTCTACGGCGGGCCGCCGGAGAAGGATGCGATGGCGCGCATCAAGGCCCCGGTCTACGGCTTCTATGCCGGGAACGATGCGCGCATCAATGCCACACTTCCAGACACCATCGCCCAGATGAAAGCAGCAGGCAAATCCTTTGACCCAGTGACCTACGACGGCGCCGGCCACGGCTTTATGCGCGCCGGCGAAGCCCCCGACGCAAGCGACGCCAACAAAAAAGCGCGCGCCGACGCCTGGGCCCGCTGGAAGAGTCTGCTTAGCAAATAGCGTTTGGACGCCAGCCCTTGCCGCCATCGAAATGCGGCATGTCAGCTCTGTTTTTCTTCGAGTTCGGACCAGCGCGCGTAGAGGTGATCGACGGCTTTCCGGGCTTTCTCCATCTCGGATAGAGCTCCCTGAAGACGGATTCGATCGCCCATCACCTGCGGATCCCCGAGCGCAGCCTGTTTAGCATGAAGCTCCTGCTCGGCTTCGGCGATGCGATCCTCCATGTTGGCAAACTCACGCGCTTCCTTATAAGAGAGCTTCTTCCCGGAAGGAGAAGCCTGGATAGCGTCGGTAATTACGCGTGGACGCGCACTGGATGCCGCCGCGGCCAGCTTCGCCTTAGCCAGTTGAAGTTGCTGCCAAGCATCCCACTGCGAATAGTCGGCAAATCGCTCCGCACTACCCAGACCATCCAGCCCCAGCACCACGGTCGAAACCCGGTCCAGCATGAACCGATCGTGCGTGACCAGCACCAGCGCCCCACTATATTCCAGCAGGCTTTCTTCCAGAATTTCCAACGTAGGAATATCGAGATCGTTGGTGGGTTCGTCGAGCAATAGCACATCCGCAGGCTGGAGCATCAATTGCGCAATCAAAACGCGCGCGCGTTCGCCGCCGGAGAGCCGACCGACGCGCTGATTCAAATTCTCGCTCGAAAAGAGAAACCGCTCCGCCCACGATGCGACATGAATCACGCGCTCCTGATAAATCACCGCGTCGCTGTCCGGAGCCAGCGCCCGGCGCAACGTGATATCTGGATCGAGCTCGCGGTTCTGGTCGAAGTACACGATCCGCAATCCGTCGGCGCGCCGAATCTTGCCGGATTCCGGCTTGAGATCTCCGCGCAGCAGGCGGAGCAAGGTTGTCTTGCCGCTGCCGTTCGGTCCGACCAGCCCGATGCGCATTCCCGATGTGACACTGAAATGAATGTTCTTGAACAAAGCGCGGCTGCCGATCCCGTACGAAACTCGTTCGAGGGTGATCAGCTGCTTCGTCTTCCGGTTCGTCGCGGAAAAATCGATTTCCGCGCTCGCCGTGCGGCTGCGCGCTTTCATTTCCGCGAGGTCGCCAATCATCTCCTGGGCTTTGTCGATTCGTGCTTTCGCCTTCGTCGCACGCGCTTTCGGCCCGCGGCGCAGCCATTCCAGTTCCGTATGAACCCGATTTTCGAGCGACTCCTGCCGCTTCTTCTGCGCGTGCAGATACGCTTCCTCTGCCTCCAGGAACGCGCTGTAGTTTCCGTGCACGCGCAATGCGCCGTCTTCGTAGATGCGATTGATCTCCACCATCTCGTTCACGACGTTTTCCAGAAAATAGCGGTCGTGGCTCACCACCACACACGCGAACGGCGCACTCTGCAATAAGGTTTCGAGCCACTGAATCCCCGCTAGGTCCAAATGGTTCGTAGGCTCGTCGAGCAGCAAAATGTCCGGCGCCTGCACCAAAGCCTCGGCGATGGCCAAACGTTTACGCCAGCCACCCGAGAGGGTCGCCGCTTGCTCGTCAAGATCGGTAAAACCCGCGCGGCCCAGCGTCTCCGCAAAACGCGACGCGCGCTCCGCATCGGGAATCGCCGCTCGCTCCAGCGCGCTCTCGATGACCATGCGAATCGTCACCCCCGCGGCAAAATCCGAAATCTGCGCCACGTAGCTCAGCCGCGTGCCTTTGCGAATCGCCACATCCCCGCTGTCCGGCTTGACGCGTCCAAAAAGCATTTCCAGCAGCGTCGACTTGCCGGAACCATTCGGTCCAATCACGCCGATGCGATCACTCTCCGAAACAGTGAACGAGATATTTTGGAACAGCGGCGCGGCGCCGTATCGCTTCGACAGTCCTTGCGCGCTGATAAGTGGAGGCAAATTTCTCGGTCTTCTCCCGTACTTAGTTTAACCTTGAGAGCAACCGCTGCGGAAACTCGGCAACGGGTATTCGCAACTCGGATGAGACTTTCCCTTGATCCACAAGTTTGACGCTTTGATTCTTGGCGCTGGAGCCGCCGGGCTGCTCTGCGCAATCGAGGCCGGCAAACGCGGACGCCGCGTTGCCGTGCTCGAGCGCGCCGATCGCCTCGGCAAGAAGATTCTGATTTCCGGAGGAGGCCGCTGCAATTTCACCAACATTTATTGCCGGCCGGAGAACTTTATTTCCGCCAATGAACACTTCGCAAAATCCGCGTTGGCCCGGTACACGCCCGCCGATTTCATCGCGCTGGTCGAAAAGCATCGCATTCCCTACCACGAGAAAACGCTCGGACAACTCTTCTGCGACCGCTCAGCCGAGGACATCACGGGCATGCTCGAAGCGGAGTGCCGCGCTGCAGGCGTGCGGATCGTACTGCAGAGCAAGATCCGGGAAGTGCTAGGCGCAAACAAGTTTGCGGTACAGACCGAATCTGGTGAATTTCAAGCTCCCACGCTGGTGGTAGCGACGGGCGGGCTTTCGATTCCCAAAATGGGGGCCACGGCCTTCGGCTACGATCTCGCGCGTCAATTTGGATTGAAAATCGTCAAAACAAAACCGGGCCTTGTGCCCTTCGTACTCAACAGCAAAGATCGCAAACGGTATTGTGACCTGGCCGGCGTCTCCGCGGAAGTCGTCGCGCGCGCGAATCACCACGCCTTTCGCGAAAAAATGTTGATCACTCATCGCGGGCTCAGTGGCCCCGCGATTCTGCAAATCTCCTCGTATTGGGAGAAAGGGCAATCCATCCGTATTGATCTGTCTCCCGATCGCGAGGTGACCGCGGCAATTCGCACAGCGAAAGTTCGGAATATGGCCGCAGCCCGATCGGCTTTCCAAGGAATCCTACCGAAACGATTCGCCGAGCGCTGGATGGAAGCGAATGTCCCTGCCACGTGGACCAACGAAGCTCTAGTAGAACTCGAAAAGCACGCACATGAATGGCTCCTCACCCCCGCAGGCACAGAGGGCTACGAAAAAGCAGAAGTCACCGTGGGCGGCTTGGACACGGACGAATTGTCCAGCAAGACCATGGAAAGCAAGAAGGTCCGTGGACTGTTTTTTATCGGCGAAGTGGTGGACGTCACCGGCCATCTGGGCGGATTCAATTTTCAGTGGGCGTGGGCTTCCGGCGCCGCTGCCGGACGCGCTTTATGAGGTAACCGAAGCGCGTCGAGTACCTGCGCGTGGCGCGGCCACTGAACTCTGCGCGGCTTTTGCTTCCTCGTAGGCCACGTATTCCTCGTACGGCCCCTTGAAGTCTTCGATCTTCCCGCCCTGGAAATGCCAGATGCGCGTCGCCACTTCATCAATCACGTCGTGGTCGTGCGTGACCAACAACACCGTGCCATCGTACCGCTGCAACGCGATGTTCAGCGCGTTGATGGATTCCAGGTCGAGGTGATTCGTCGGCTCGTCGAGCACCAGGAAATTCGGCTTCTGCAGCATCAGCCGGCAAAAAATCAGCCGCGCCGACTCACCGCCGGAAAGCGCCCGCGTCGGCTTCAGCGCGTCGTCGCCGCTGAAAAGCATCTGCCCCATCAATCCGCGCAGCTCTTGTTGTGAAGCGGAGGGGTCAAACTGCCAGAGCCACTCGATCGCTGTCATTCCCTTCGTGATGGACACGCCGTGCTCCTGCGCGAAGTAACCGACCGCAACTTCGTGTCCCCACTTTACCTCGCCGCCATCGATCGGGAACTGCTGTTCCGTGTCGTCAATGAAACCGGGTGCGTTGCGAATCAGCGACTTCAGCATCGTGGTCTTGCCCGCGCCATTGCGCCCCATCAGCGCGATTTTTTCGCCGCGCACCACGCTCGCCGAGAAACGCGGAATCACTTTCAGCTCATCGTAGGATTTCTCGACGCTGCGAATCTCCAGCGGATGCCGCCCCGAATTTCGCTTCATGTCAAACTTGATGTACGGCCGCTGGATGTTGCTCCTCGCCAGCTCCGTCGTTTGCAGCCGTTCCACTTCCTTCTTGCGCGAAGTCGCCTGCGCGGAGCGCGTGCCCGCCGAAAACCGCGCGATGAAATCTTGTAACTGCGC
>JBGQCW010000173.1:0-5048 GCA_041495565.1 Candidatus Acidiferrum sp. | reverse complement strand
TTTCGACCTGCTGCATCCCGGCCACATTCGCAGCCTGGAGCTTGCGCGCGAACTGGGAGACGCACTCATTATCGGGCTCAACAGTGACGCCAGTGTGCGGCAATTGAAGGGCGAAGGCCGTCCCGTCATCCCGGAACGCGAACGCGCGGAAATCCTCGCGGCGCTTGAGTGCGTGGACGCCGTTGTGATCTTCGATGACCTGACGCCGCGCGAAGTCATTGCGCGCTTGCTTCCCGACATTCTCGTAAAGGGTGGCGATTGGCCCGGCGACCAGATCGTGGGCCGCGAAGAAGTGGAAGCCGCTGGCGGGCGCGTCGTTTCCGTCCCCGTCGTGCCTGGCTATTCGACGTCCGCCATTCTTCGAAAAATTCGAGAAGGGGCGCGCGCCTCTCGCGCGGAATCCTGACCGCTCCAGCATGATACTTCCTGCCGTCCGCGAAAGATTGGAGGCCTTGCTTCGCCATGCGGCGATGGAAGGCGCGCTGGCCGCTTTGCGCGCCGGCGCCAGTCACATCTCGATTACCGGCCTCCATACTGTCGCAAAGGCGCTCGTCGCCTCTTATCTATCTCACGAGTTGCGTCGCCCTGCGTTTTTCGTGACGGATTCGAATCGCCGCGCGGAAGCCCTGGCGGAAACACTGCGCTTCTGTAGCGGTATTTTCCCCGGGACTACCGGTGGCGTGGCCACTTTGCCCGCCTTCGACACTCTCCCCTGGGAAACACAAAGTCCCCACGCGGACATCCTCGAGCGCCGTGCCGCAACGCTTTTTCGCCTTGCAGATGGACAAGTCTCCCTGGTGATCGCCCCGGTCGCCGCGGCGCTCTGGCGTTACCAGGATCCTGCCGCGTACCTGTATCTCACGCGCACATTGGCGAAGGACACGGACATCCCGCACGAAGAACTCATCACCCATTTGGGCTCCGTCGGCTACACGCGAACCGAAATGGTGGAACTGCCCGGACAATTCGCCGTACGTGGCGGAATCATCGACGTATTTTCCCCGGAAGCACCGCGTCCTGTCCGCATCGAACTGCTCGGCGACACCGTGGAATCCGTCCGCGAATTCGATCCGCGCACCCAGCGTTCCATCGCGCCGGTCCAGCGCACCACGCTCTTGCCGCTGACGGAATGGTCGGTCCCCGCGCCGGAAAAAACAGATCGGAACGATTCCGCCGCGTGGGAGACGCCTTCCTTTTTTGGACCGGTTGGCGAGCCGGGGCCAAGCGCAATCTTTGATCTGAAAGAGAGTTCGCTCCAGCCGATTGTTTTTCTGGATGAGCCGCAAACGTTGCGTGAAACGGCCGCGAAGTATCTCGCCGCGGCGACGGAGAATTACGAGCGCCACGGGCACGCTAATTCTCCTCCTGCCTCTCACTATTTCTGGTCCGAAGCTGAATTCGCGTCGGCATTGGAAAAGACCTCGCAAATTCACATCGAGCAGCTGGCGCTCGGCATCGGGTCCACACCCCAATTTGAACTTTCTTCCCGCCCCAGCGCGCGCTTCCACGGCGATGTCGTAGCGTGCATGGGCGACGTGAAATCGCAGCTCGCTTCCGGCGGCACCGTTTTTCTGACGGCGGCAAGTACGGGAGAGATCGAACGCTTCGCGGACATCTGCCGCGAATACGAAGTGCCTTACGTTCTCGGCGAATCGGAAGATGCCGCAGCGGGCTTCACCGCCGAAGGCGCGCATGAATCCGCGGCGATGTTGCTGATCCGCGCGCCGTTTGCGGAAGGTGTGTCGTTTCCCGATGCGAAACTCACGCTCTACGGCCACGCGGATCTTTTCGATGTCACGCCGACGGTCGAGCGCCCCAGCCGCAAGATTCGCACTTCCGGCTTCTTCGGCGATTTCGCTGAACTCAAGCCCGGCGATTTTGTCGTCCATGTGGATCACGGCATCGGACAGTTCGAAGGGCTCCGGCAAATCGAGTCCGGCGGCCATCACGGCGAGTTCATGCTGCTCAAATACGCCGACGCCGCGCGTCTCTACGTCCCGCTGGAGAGAATGGATCTCGTTCAAAACTATCGGGTGCTCGAGGGTACGCATCCGCCGCTGGACAAACTCGGAGGCACAGCCTGGAACTCTCGCAAGACGCGCGCGCGCAAATCGGTCGAGGACATGGCCGATCGGCTTCTCGCGCTCTACGCGCAGAGAAAAACTGCGCCGGGCTTTGCGTTTTCGCCCGACGGCAATTTCCAGCGCGAATTCGAAGATGCTTTCGAATTCGAGGAAACCACCGACCAGATCACCGCCATCAGCGACATCAAGCGGGACATGGAGCGCGGCGAGCCGATGGACCGCCTGCTTTGCGGCGATGTGGGTTACGGCAAGACTGAAGTCGCCATGCGCGCCGCGTTCAAAGCAGTCATGGATAACAAACAGGTCGCGATTCTTGCGCCGACGACGGTGCTCACGTTCCAGCATTTCGAAACGTTCAAGCAAAGATTCGCAGCCTTCCCGGCGCGCATTGAAATGCTCAGCCGTTTTCGCAGCCCCGCGGAGCAAAAGAAAATTCTCGCGGACCTCGAAGCCGGCAAGGTCGACGTGGTCATTGGCACGCACCGCCTGCTTTCGAAAGACGTGAAATTTGCCGACCTCGGCCTTCTGATCGTGGATGAAGAGCAGCGCTTCGGCGTGGCCCACAAAGAACGCTTGAAAGAGATGCGGAAAAACGTGGACGCGCTCGCGCTCTCCGCGACGCCGATTCCGCGCACGCTGCACATGTCGCTGGTGGGACTTCGCGATATGTCCGTGATTGAGACGCCGCCGCGCGACCGCCTCGCCATTCAGACCGTCGTCGCGCCCTTCCAGGAAGAGCTCGTGCAGCGCGCCATTGAGACGGAACTCGCGCGGGAAGGACAGGTTTTTTTCATTCACAACCGCGTCGAATCCATTTATTCGCTTGGCGCCATGGTCGCGAAGCTGGTGCCGAAAGCGCGCGTCGTCGTCGCGCATGGCCAGATGGGCGAGAAACAGCTCGAGAGCGTGATGTTGAAATTTATCCGCGATGAAGCGGATGTGCTGGTGGCCACCACCATCGTCGAAAACGGTTTGGACATTCCGCGCGCGAACACCATCTTGATCAATCGCGCGGACCGCTTGGGACTCGCGGAGTTGTATCAGTTGCGAGGCCGCGTGGGGCGTTCCAGCCAGCGCGCTTATGCCTATCTGCTCGTTCCTCCGGAGGGAACGCTTTCCGACATCGCTCGGAAGCGGCTCTCGGCCATGAAGGAGTTCAGCGAACTCGGCGCGGGGTTCCGCGTTGCCGCGCTGGACCTCGAACTGCGCGGCGCCGGCAACATGCTCGGAAGGCAACAGCACGGCCACATCGAAGCGATCGGTTTCGACATGTATTGCCAGATGCTGGAGCGCGCCGTTTCGAAACTTAAGGGAGAAGAGGCCGCGCCCGAATTGCGCACCACGCTCAACCTGGGCTTTGATGTGCGCATCCCGCAGGACTACATCCCCAGCGAAAACCTTCGCCTTCGAACGTACAAGCGGATTTCTTCGATCGCCACGGAAGAGGACAAGCAGGACGTTCGAAAGGAGCTGCAAGACCGCTTTGGCGCACCGCCATCCTCGGTAGAAAACCTTTTGGAGTACGCCGTCCTCAAATCCATGTGTGAGCGCCTGCATATCTCCGCCGTCGAGCGCCAGGGAACTCGCATCGCCGTGCGCTTCCATCCGGAGACGACCTTGGACCCTGCCAAGCTGGTCGCCGTGGTACGCTCAAGGACAGGCATCAAGCTGGATCCGAGCGGCGTGCTCTGGATGGAAGTGAAGCGGGGCGAATCCGTCCCCGCCGTTTTGAGAAACGTATTGCTCGGCCTTCAAGGGCAGGGCTAAACTTTAGATGTGAGGGAATGGATGCGAAAACTAGCAGTAATTGCCGCGCTTTGCGCGGCCCTGCCGCTTGTGGCACAGGTAAAACCCGGCGACAAGCCGCAGGCGAAGCCCCCTGCTCCGGTGATGGAAAAGCCCGGAATGGCGCCAGAGGCAGCCAAGGACTCTGCCGCAATTCCCGCCAAGAAAGCGGTGGACTCCAACGCTGGCCGCACCGTCGAGGAGATCATCGCCAGGGTCAACAACGAGATCATCACGCGCTCGGAATACGATAAAGCGCGCCAGACAGCCGAGGAAGATGCCAAACAGGAATGCCAGGGCCGCTGCACGCCGGAGCAGTTGAAAACTAACATCGAAGACAGAGAGAAAACCACCCTGCGTGACCTCATCGACCAGTCCCTGCTGGTGCAGCGCGCAAAAGACATGGGCGTAAGCGTCGAGCCGGAGGTGATCAAGAAGCTGGATCAGATTCGCATCGAAAACAAACTGCCCAGCATGGAAGAACTCGAAAAGGCGGTTTCCGGCCAGGGAATGAACTGGGAGGATTTCAAGAACAACATCCGCAATGGCCTGCTGACGCAGCGCGTGATCAGCAGCGAAGTCGGTTCGCACATCACGATCGGCGACGACGAAATCCAGAAATACTACGACGCGCACAAAACGGAATTTGTGCGCCCGGAGCAGGTCGCGCTCCGTGAAATTGAAGTCACTACGCAGGGCAAAAAGCCGGAGGAAATTCCCGACCTGAAGAAAAAGGCGGAGACCGCGCTAAAGCGCGTCCAGGACGGTGAGGACTTCGGGGAAATCGCCAAGCGGCTTTCCGATAGCAACACGAAGACGCAAGGCGGCTTTCTTGGTGTGTACAAGCGCGGAGAGCTTTCCAAGGAACTCGAAGACGTCGTCTTCAAGATGAAGAAGAATGATCTAACCGAAGTCACCGAGACCAAGCAGGGTTTTCTGGTTCTCCAGGTTCTGGAACATTACGACGAGGGCGAGCAGTCACTCGCCAAAGTCAAAAATGAAATCACGGACAAGCTCTACGGCGGGCGGATGGAACCAAAAATGCGCGAGTACCTGAAGACGCTGCGCGAGCAGAGCTTCGTGGTGATCAAGCCGGGATACCAGGACGTTGCCGGCGGCGGCGGAAACTCCGAGATTCAGGAAGTGAGCGCCACTCCCGAAGCAAGCAAGGCGAAAAAG
>JBGQCW010000172.1:0-5062 GCA_041495565.1 Candidatus Acidiferrum sp. | reverse complement strand
TTCTCTTTGCGACTCGCTTCAAGTCTGCGCTGGTCACTACCCAAGAAGTTTAGATGGGTCTGGCACCGCAAGGTGAGGGTCGAAAAGAATCAAGCCTGACGCACAGCTACCGCTTAGAACTTCTTGGGAGGAGTGAGGCGCGCCGACCGGATCGGGACGCTGCGTACTCAGATTCGGAGTGCTTGCTTACCAGCGGTTGCCACGGTCGCCGCGATCACCGCCGCGCCCGCCGCCACCGCCGCCGCGTCCACCGCCGCCACCGCCACCGTATCCGCCGCGTCCACCGCCACCACCGCCGCCGCGCTCTGCCTGGGGACGCGCTTCATTTACAACGAGATTTCGCCCGCCAAAATTCTGGCCGTTCAGGGAGTTGACCGCGCGGTCCGCGTCTTCGTCATTGGTCACCTCAACGAAGGCGAAGCCGCGCGACTGTCCCGTGAAGCGATCGCGAATCAGATTGACACCCGAGGGAGTTACACCGATTTGCGAAAACCACTCGTTGAGCTGTTCTTCCGTCGCGGAAAACGGAAGATTACCGATATAGAGCTTCTTCACCTGCCCACTCCTTCTGCCCGGAACCCACTTGCGAGTCGCGGAGCGCGCTGAAGATACAGCAATCGTTCACGGGCAGCCGGAAAAGCCGAACCACCGCGGGCGCGAGACCGGCACTTCAGCGGTCAGTGGCATGGTCTCGGAAATTAACCCTTTTTGCAACCTGAAATTGTCACCCAGCCGCCGGCGAATCGCAGGGGCCGGGCCCGCTTCCGCTTTCCTGTATGCTAAGGATTAGTGATAGGATGCGCCCAATTTGCTCCCTAACCGAGAGGTTCCATGCGCGGCACAATGATGGATTTTCCGCTAACGCTGCCCACCATCCTGGAGCGGGCCGGAAAAATCTTTGCGCGCGTCGAAATCGTCTCCCGCATGCCGGACAAGACAATTACTCGCACCTGCTATGGCGAGTTTTATCGCCGTGCGCGGCGGCTTGCGAGTGCGCTGACGAAACTGGGAATGAAGCGCGGCGACCGCATCGCCTCGATGATGTGGAATCACTCCGGACACCTGGAAGCATTCTTCGGTGTGCCGTGCGCCGGCGGCATCTTGCATACCTTGAATCTCCGTCTGCACCCACATGAAATTGCCGGAATCGCAAAGCATGCGGGCGACCGCTTTCTGCTCATCGACGACGTTCTCCTGCCGGTTTACGAAAAATTCCGCGGCGACGCACCCTTCGAAAAAGTGGTGGTCGTACCGTATGGTTGCGACACCGTCCCCGGGGAATTCCTGAATTACGAGACGCTGCTGGCCGAAGCCGGCGACGATTTTCAGTACCCGCCCCTCGACGAAAACGACGGCGCTGCGATGTGTTTTACTTCTGGGACGACTGGCTGTTCGAAAGGCGTCGTCTACTCCCACCGCGCGCTCGTCTTGCATTCTTTCGCCTGCGGGCTCGGAGAAGTTTTTGGCTTGAATCAATTCGACACCGTGCTGCCCGTCGCTCCTATGTTCCATGCCAACGCCTGGGGGCTGCCCTTCGCCTGCACCATGCTCGGCTCGCGCCTGGTTCTCCCCGGTCCCCATGTCGATCCGGAAAGCATCCTTGGCTTGATGGTCGGCGAACGGGTGACCGTCGCGTGCGGCGTCCCCACCGTCTGGATCGCCGTCCTCGAGGCCCTGGAGAAAAACCCGGGCCGCTGGAAATTCGACAACCCCGTTCGCGTCTTAATTGGGGGCACCGCGCCGCCCCTCGAGCTCATGCGCAGGCTCGATCGTTTCGGCTTGCAGATTAAGCATCTCTGGGGCATGACCGAAACCACTCCCGTCGGCACCTCGGGTGGTCTCCGGCCGCACATGCTGGATTGGCCTGACGAAAAAAAGTATGAAGCTCGCGCCAAACAGGGCTGGCCGGCGCCCTTCGTGGAAATTCGCTTGATGAATCCGGAGGGTGAAGCCCCTCGTGACGGTGTGACTTCCGGCGAAATCGAAATCCGCGGTCCATGGATCGCCGCTAGTTATTACCAAGCGCCCGATCAAGCCCATCGCTGGACCGCGGACGGCTGGTTCCGTACTGGAGATGTCGCCACCATGGACGAAGACGGCTACGTCAAGATCGTGGACCGCGCGAAAGATTTGGTGAAGTCCGGCGGCGAATGGATCAGCTCCGTGGACCTGGAGAACACCCTGATGGGCCACCCAGCCGTCAAAGAAGCGTGCGTGGTCGGCATCCCGCACCCGAAATGGCAGGAGCGCCCGCTGGCCGCCGTCGTTCTGAAAGATGGCGCGCAGGCTACGCCGGAGGAGCTGCGCTCCTTCCTCGCAAAATCGTTCGCCAAGTGGCAGCTCCCCGACGCCTTCGTTTTCCTCGACGCGATTCCCCGCACCTCCGTCGGCAAATTCAAGAAACTCGCCCTCCGCGAGCAATTCGCCAACTGGAACTGGGAGTCATAAGGACGCGCTGCATCGTGCTCTTACCCGACATACGTGCCAATTGCAGTAGCTTGCCCGCACCGGTCAGGTGCGATAGCTGGCGTTGATGCGCACGTATTCCGCCGTGAAGTCGCAGGTCCAGTAGCGGGCCATGGCTTTGCCCGCGTGCAAATCCACAACCAGCGGAACGTATTCGCTGAGGAGGCGGTTGCTCGCGGCGCGCTCGTTGAAATCAAGCGGCTGGCCGCGGCGCAGGACGGGGATGCCCGCCATTTTAATATCGACGAGAGAGGTATCGAAGAAGACTCCGGAACGCCCGGCCGCGGCGAAGATGCGGCCCCAGTTGGGGTCGCCGCCCGCGAATGCCGTCTTCACCAGTGGCGAAGTGGCGATCGTTTCGGCGATGCGGCGCGCGGCGCCTTCCGTCTTCGCGTGCCGAACTTCAATTTCAATGACGCGCTGCGCGCCTTCGCCATCGGCAACAATCTGAAGCGCGAGCGAGCGGCAAACTTCTTCGAGGGCGGCGGTGAACGCGCGATGCGCCGACGTTCCGGCCTTGATCGAAGGCGCGCCGGCTTCACCGTTCGCCAGAACGAGCAGCGCGTCGTTCGTCGAAGTGTCACCGTCCACGCTGATCGCATTAAACGTGCGCGCGGTGACGTCGCGCAGCATTTTTTGCAAGAGGGAAGGCGCAATCGCCGCATCCGTGGCCACAAATGCCAGCATCGTCGCCATATTCGGATGGATCATTCCCGCGCCTTTGGCGCAGCCGACGAGATGAATTCGTTTTCCGGCCATCTTGAACGAAGCCGCCGCGGTTTTCGGACGCGTGTCGGTCGTGCAAATCGCGAGCGACAGTTCCGCAAAGGAACGCGCCGAGGGACGGCGATGCCGGGCGATCACCGGCAGAGCGCGAAGAATTTTTTCGAGTGGCAGCGGCACGCCAATGACGCCCGTGGAGCAGACAAACAATTCCTGCGGTGTGCAGCCGAGCCGCTTCGCAGCTTCGGCGACCGTGCGCACGGCGGCGGCGTGGCCTGCCGCGCCGGTGGCGCAGTTGGCGTTACCGGCGTTCACGACCACGGCGCGCATGCGGCCTTTCGACGCGCGCAAGTTTTCTTTGGAAATGAGCACGGGCGCCGCGACCACCAGATTCTGCGTAAAGACGGCGGCGGCCGAGGCGAGAACGTCGCTCGAAAGAATCGCCAGGTCGAGCGCGCCGGTTTTCTTCAGGCCGCAGGCGGTGGCGGCGAAGCGGAAACCGAGCGGCAAGGATGCTTCGGAGAGCGCGGGCTTCATCAACGGAAGATCCGTGTGACTAGCGCGACGCGCCCGGAAGGGGCCTCCCATCCTCCGCAGCGGAGGCGAGTGTTTGTAATTGACTTGCGGTTTGCATGCTCATGGCTTGGCTCCTATTTTGGTGGCTTTCTTGTTGAGACGTGCTTCCAAATCGGCGATAGCGGCACGGACACTTTCAGTAGCGGTGCCGCCGGGAACGTTTTTCGAGGCCAGCGCCGCGTCAACGTTGAGGCTGTTCACAAAATCGGCGTCAAACGCAGGCGAGAATTTTTTCAGCGATTCGAGAGGCAGCGTGGTCCAAGAAATATTTTTCTTTTCGGCCTCGCGCAATACTTTGCCAATGATGTCATGCGCCTGGCGGAAGGGAACGTCCTTGCGAACGAGGTAGTCGGCAGCTTCCGTCGCAAGGAGCGCGGGGTTGGAAGCAGCGGCACGCAAGCGCTCCGCGTTGAATTTCGTCGCAGCGATCGCGCCTTTGGCAACGGCGATCATGTCCGCGACCTGGTCGTGCGCAGCGAACAGCGCTTCTTTGTCTTCCTGCAAGTCGCGTTGATAGCTCGTTGGCAGACCTTTCAGCGTCGTCAGCAAGCCGAGCAGCGCGCCGGTGATGCGGCCGGTTTTGCCGCGGATCAGCTCCCAGCAATCGGGATTTTTTTTTTGCGGCATGAGGCTGCTACCGGTGGAGAATTCGTCCGGCAGAATGACGTAGGAAAACTCCTGCGATGCGAAGATCACGAAATCTTCCGCAAGGCGCGAAAGATGCGTGGCGATGCCGGTGAGTGCAAAAAGATAATCGAGCGCGAAGTCGCGGTCGCTGACCGCATCGAGGCTGTTCGCGGTGATTTTGGAGAAGCCGAGTTCGCGCGCGATGGCGTTGCGATCGATGGCAAACGAATTTCCGGCAAGCGCGCCGGAGCCCATCGGACACGCATCCGCGCTCGCCGCCGCGTGTTGCAGCCGCGTGATGTCCCGCGTGAAAGCTTCGGCGTGCGCCATCAGAAAATGGGAAAGCAAAATCGGCTGGGCATGCTGCATGTGCGTCATGCCGGCCATGGGAACACCGATGTGCGCTTTTGCCTGGCGAAGAAAAGATTCAACGAGCGTGACGATGCCGCGCTGGATTTGTGCTGCCGCATCGATGACGAACAGGCGGAAATCCGTAGCGACGAGTTCATTTCGGCTGCGGCCAGTGTGCAGCTTCCAGCCGAGCGGTCCGAGTTCTTCGACCAAAGCCTTTTCGACAAAGTGGTGCACGTCTTCGGCAGCCGCGCCAAATCTTTCGAGCCACGCAGCATCCGTCTTGGCTCGTTCGGCAATTCTGTCAATCGCAGCGAGT
>JBGQCW010000171.1:0-5069 GCA_041495565.1 Candidatus Acidiferrum sp. | reverse complement strand
GCGGCGCGAAGGGCGGACACGGGTTCGCCCGTGGGCATGAATTCCATGGCGACGCAGCGGCTGTAGCCGAGTTCGCCGAGCTTTCGAAAGATGTTGGGATAGTTGATTTCGCCGGTTCCGGGCTCGTGGCGGCCCGGCACATCGGCGACGTGGACGAGGCCGATAAGATCAATATTCTTTTGAAGCTTGGCGATGAGATTGCCGGCAGCAATCTGTTCGTGAAAAAAATCGTAAAGGAATTTGACGTGGGGATTGCCGATGGAGCGCACAATTTCGAATCCTTCGGCGGAAAGAGTCAGGAAATACTTGGGATTCTCTTCCGGGTCGATGTTTTCGATGAGAAGTTCGATATTATTTTCCGCCGCGATTTCGCCGCCGCGCTTGAGGGTTTCGATGCAGTTTGCGTGCATTTCATCGCGGGAGAGACCGGGAATGGCGTTGCCCGTCTGCATGATGAGCCTCGTGCATTCGAGTTCGCGCATGGTGGGAATGAATTCGCGCAGTGACTTGAGGAAGAGTTCGCGGGCAGAGGCGTCCGCCAAGGGCTGCCAGACGCCGGTGGTTCCATCGAATTCGATGCCGAGTTCGCGTTTCTTGCGACGAGCGTCCGCAAAATCCTGCTTTTTCCAATCCTTGAATTCTCCGACCAGCTCGACGGCGTGGTAGCCCGCTTCGGCAACCTTTTCCAAGCGCTGTTCGAAGGGAAGATCCCGGTAGACGGTCCAGAGCATTACGGAGAGAGAGAAAGGCACGCCTTCGGCTTCTGAAGCGACGGAGGCAGTTCGCGCCAAGGCGGATGGGCGTGCTGCCGCACCGGCCAGTGCCGCGGCCGCACACGCACCGACGAATTCGCGTCTTCGCACGCTATTCTCCCAAAAGTTCCTTGCGGACGTTTTTCAGGACGTAAGCCGCGCGCTCGACGCCAACTTCTCCGGGCAGAATCGGATCTTCATTTTCAATGCTCAAAATGCCTTCGAATCCGACGTCCATGTAAGCCTTGACGACGGACTTCCAGAGGCTGGCGCTGTGGCCGTAGCCAACAGCGCGAAAGGTTTCGGAGGCGGAGTCGAGATCATTCTTCTCGAAGGCGAAGTTCAAGACGCCATATTTGTTGACGTTTTCGGGATAGAAAGTGGTGTCCTTCATGTGCGCATGAAAGATGGCGCCCTGCCTGCCGAGGAAGTGGATGACTTCGACAGGATCGCAGCCCTGCCAGAAGAGGTGGCTCAAATCGCAGTTCGCACCAATCTCTTCGCCGGCCGCTTCGCGGAGTTTCAATAACGTCCGAGGGTTATAGACGACAAAGTTGGGGTGCATTTCCAAGGCAAGCCGTTTAACGCCGTGACCGCGTGCGTATTTCGCCTGTTCCTTCCAATACGGGATCACTTTCTCTTTCCATTGCCAGTCCTGCATCTGGGCGTACTCGGAGGGCCAGCGGTAGGTAATCCAGTTGGGCTGCGAGTCCTGCGGAGTGCCGCCGGGGCAACCGGAAAAACCAACGATGACCTTCACATCGAGCATTTCCGCGAGAAGGACCGTCTTGCGGAAGGTATCAATGTCTTTCTGGGCGTGTTTGGGATCGGGATGAAGAGGGTTGCCATGACAACTGAGCGTGGCGACACGGATGCCCCGGTCTTCAAATTTTTTCTGCCACGCTTTGGCCTTACTGCGGTCGGCGATGAGCTCGTCGAGAGGGCAATGGCGATTGCCGGGATAGCCGCCGGTGCCGATCTCCATGGCTTCGAGGCCCAGGGCGGTGACCTTGTCGAGCATGGCATCGAGAGAGAGCTGATCGTAGACAGCGTCGAAAACACCGATAGGGATCTTGCGAAAGGAACCGGAGGGCCTCGGAGTGAGAGAGTTCGACGCCGGGACTGCCGAGGCAACCACATCAGTGATCTTTGCCGTCCCCGGCACGGCCGCGGCGAGCAGCCCGCCCGTGGCTGCGAGAAACTGTCTCCGGTCGATGGCGGAGTCCTTGCGTGGTTTCTTCATGCGCGTCTCCTCGGCAAACGCAGCAATGGAGTGAGCACCAATGTTTCCGCGGCATTATACGTCACTGTGATGGCTAAACAAGCAGCGAAAATCGTTTTTCTAATGGATTCTCTTGGATTGCAAGAGGTGAAGGGGGACACGCAAGAGTGAGGGCTGCCAAGGCGAGCGGCTGGAAAGTCCAGAGGCGAGACCGTGATTGCTCTTGCGATTTCCTCGGAACATCAAGCTCACCTGTTTCCGGTGCCATACGTCCCAGCTCTCTGCGTCGCAGGAGCGCTGCCTTTGAGACAAGATTTTATTTGCCCGCCCCGGGCCGTTCAGATACATGCGTCTATCCGCATAAGTTGAATATGCCCTTGACAGATACATACGTCAAGGCATATATTGTGTGTTGGTGAGTAAGCCGATGGCGAAAAACGTGAAGTCTCTGACGATGGAAAAGTTGTTCCGCGTCCTAGCGGATCGCACGCGGCTGCGCCTGTTGAGCCTTATGACCGGCCAAGAGATCTGCGTTTGCTATCTCGTCGAGGTGCTAAGGATGAGCCAGCCCAAGATCTCCCGGCACCTTGCGTACCTGCGGGGATCTGGAATCGTAGCCGCGCGCCGCGAGGGACGGTGGATGCATTATCGCGTCGTGCCTCCGAGCGACCCGGCAGCGGCCCGGATTCTCGAGGAGGTCCAGCGGCGGCTTGCCGAAGACGGAGCGATACAGCAGGACCGCGCCCGTCTGGTTAAGGCTTGCTGCATGCGGCAGAAACTCGTGCGCTTGAGCAAGGCTCCTCCGCCGACAGCGTTGCCCGGTACGGATTCAAACCCTGTAGCCGCAGTTTCGGCGTGAGAAAGGCCATTTTCCCGTGGAAACTGCTCTTAATGCAGTGCCCGCTGCGACATCGGCCAAACGGTTGAACCTATTCGAGCGCTATCTAACACTCTGGGTAGCGCTCTGCATGATCGTCGGAGTTGTTCTCGGAAAAACGATACCCGGGTTCATCCAAAGTCTGCGTTCACTGGAATTCGGCAGCGGCAGCCAGGTCAACGTGCCCATCGCCATCCTGATCTGGCTGATGATCATCCCGATGATGATGAAAGTGGACTTCGCTTCCATCTTGAGCATTCGTCAGAGGCCGCGCGGGCTGCTCATCACCCTGTTTGTGAACTGGCTGGTGAAGCCATTTTCAATGGCGTTGATTTCCTGGGTGTTCTTCCGGCACCTTTTCAGCGCGTGGATTCCAGGCGCACTGGCAGACCAATACATCGCCGGAACAATCATTCTGGCGGCGGCACCCTGTACGGCAATGGTTTTCGTGTGGAGTTACCTGACCGACGGCGACCCGGCCTACACACTCGTGCAGGTATCCGTGAACGACCTGATCATGCTCTTTCTTTTTGCTCCGATTGTGCGTTTTCTGGTCAGCGGAGCCTCTTCGCTGCAAGTGCCATTTAATGTTCTGCTTTATTCCGTGCTGGTGTTCATTGCAATTCCGCTGGCAGTGGGTTCTTCTCTTCGTTTTTGGTTCATACATCGGTACGGAGCAGACTGGTTCGAGCGAAGTCTGTTGCCGAGGTTTGCGCCAGTCACCATCATCGCGCTGCTGGTTACCATGGTCCTGATTTTTGGGTTCCAGGCCGATAACATCACGAGCCGGTATTTCCACGTATTCCTCATTGCGGTTCCAATTCTTTTGCAGGTGTATTTCAATTCAGGCCTGACCTACGGTCTGATGAGGTTGTTTCGGGTGCAACATTCCGTCGCCGCACCTGGTGCGTTGATTGGCGCGAGCAATTTCTTTGAGCTTGCCGTGGCGACGGCTATAGCGCTCTTCGGTCCGGGCTCGGGCGCCGCGCTCGCAACCGTGGTTGGTGTCCTCGTGGAAGTGCCAGTAATGCTGTCCGTATGTGGTATTTGCAACCGAACGCGAGAGTGGTTTCCACCCGAGGAAGCCAAAGGATAGAACGAGATTAATGAGGAGGTAATGCCATGAATCGAGAAGCAGAATGCTATGGGAAGATGTTTCCTTCCGTTGTCGAGATGGCTCACAACAAGACGACCTTTGGTAAGGTGTTTGGATATGAAGTGAACTACTCGGGCCAAGTAGCTGACAAGCGAGCTGCACCCGTGGACCGCGACGCGTGGCAGAAGTGTTTGGAATGCTGCGACTTGGATGGCTGTTATCGGCTGTCCGCAGGGATGATGCTCATGGAGATCGCAGTCAGGACATCGCCACAGTCCCTATATTGATTCGAGCTTGCGATTTCCAGATAAGACGGGGGTGCACTTATTCTGGGGACCCCGTAGGAAGTGACCGCCGGACAGGCCACACGCGATCTCGAGTTGTATGAAGTTCTTTATCGGAGTGGGCTAACGCCCTCTCCGAGCGCCCAGCCCCATCATTGGCCGCCTGCGGTTGGTGATTAGCGCGGCTTCAATTCTTGCAGAGAGGGGATGGAAACGGCAGCGGTCAGGGCGCGCTCGGGCAATGGCTTTTTCTGCTGGAGGGCCTGGACGAGCATCTCGATGGCCTGGCCGGTGTTGGGAGGAACATAGATGGTCGCGGCGAGGAGGCCGCTGCGCACCCAGGCCTGGCCGGTCTTGGGCAGGCCGTCGCAGCCGGTGAAGGGCAACTTCAGCCAGCGCTCGCGGTCTGATTCATTTGGCAGTTCTTCGAAGGCCTTGCGGGCGCCGATGGCCATGGAATCATCCTGCGCACCGATGAGATCGATAGCCGCTCTCTGAGAGGTCGAAAGCTTGAGCCAGGAGCGGACGGAGCGTTGCGAGCTCTCTTCCGTCCATTGCGCTTTCAGGAGCGTGAGATGGATGTTCGAGGGCTTGGTCTCCTGCATCCCGACGGTGCGCTCCTTGGCCGCGGGATTCTCCGTAGGGCCCTGAATATAGAGAAGCCCTCCGCCGTGGGGAAGCAGCGCGGCAAACTGACGGCCCTGAATGCGGCCGATTTCCACGTGGTCGGAGCTAACCGCAAAGACTGGGGCGGTTGACGACTTTCGAAGCTCAGGGATATAGCCTGCATCGCGGTTGAGGACGACCCAGCCGATTCCCGCGGAGATCGCCGCGCGGG
>JBGQCW010000170.1:0-5075 GCA_041495565.1 Candidatus Acidiferrum sp. | reverse complement strand
GAGACCGGCCAGGACAAAAATCACAGCCAGTAGCCATAGGGAATGTGTTCCAGTGCAAAGAAGAATCGTTGTGATTCCCGCAAGTGCGTAGCCTGCGGCGAGCACGGCTTTGCGGCTCGGGACATGGTCGCTGAGCCACCCGCTCAGGTAAGCCGAGCCTGCATAGAAGACATTGTGCAGCGTGTAAAGGCCGACGGCGAGGCTTGCTGCGCGGGCCATGCCGTGGCCGGGAGTGAGCGTTCGCGCTGCGTACAGAATCAGCAGGGAGTGAGAGAAATCGCCAGCGCCAAAGACTCCTACGCCTACGAGCAATCGGCGGAAGGGAAGCGGCAGCGCCTTCAAACCGAGGAAGAAAGATCGTTGAGGGCGGGTCGCGATAGGCCGTTCGCGCACCAGAAGCCAGAAAACCGCGACGGCGACGAGTCCGGGGAGAAGCGTCCAGAGAAAAACTTTGTGGTAAGAGTGTCCGGTGGCTTCGAGCAGCCACAGCGCGGTGAGTGGGCCGGCGATGGCGCCGACCGTGTCCATCAAGCGTTCGAAGCCGAAGGCGCGGCCGTAGGCGTTTGGCGGCACGTCAGCGGCGAGCAGGGCTTTCTTTGCGGGTGAACGGACGCCGCGTCCCAGCCATGCGGCGACGCGGCCGAAGAGCACATGATAGGCATGCGTTGCGAAAGCGAACGACGCTGTGGCGATAGCGGTGAAAGCGTAACCAAAGACGGCGAGCGGCTTTCTGTGTTTCAAGCGGTCGGTGTAGTGACCCGCGGCAAGCTTTGTGAAGCTGGAGAGCCCGTCGGCGATGCCTTCGATCGCGCCAAGCCACATGGGACCGGCGCCAATCGCGGCCAGAAATGCAGGGAGCACGGCTGTCGCGGTTTCGTGGCTCCAGTCGCTGAACAGGCTGGTTAGGCCGACGCCGAGGACGGTGCGATTGAGCCATGATTGGTTTTCTGCTGTTTCGGTCATGGGAGAGCAGTTTACAGTCGAAAGTCTAGAGTTAAAAGTTCAGAGCTAGGTGAATCGTGACTGAGTGCGAGATCAAAATTGGAGTTGGGTTGGAACCGCAAAAGTGGCAGCCAGGCTGCCGCACTCCAAAGGGAGAATTACGTTATTTTTTCGCGGCGCGATACAAGATGACACGCACTTTTTCGAGGGTGATGAGGCCGCCTTCTACCATTTCGTCGAGGCGGGGGAGAATTTTTTCGATGCGTTCTATGGATTCGATAACCTCGAGGATGATGGGCAGGTCCTGCGACAAGCGCAGCAGTTTGTCGGTGTGATAGACGCTGGAGCCGCCGTAGCCGCCTACGCCTCGCAGTACGGTTGCGCCGGAGAAACCGTCTCTGCGGAGCATCTCGACGATGGCTTCGTGGAGGGGTTTTCCGTGCCATTTGTCCGATTCGCCGATGTGGATGCGCATCAGCGTGCGCTCGCCTTCGAATTTTTCGTGGGTCATGGAGACTCCGTGATTGGTGACTGGTGATTGGTGACTACTGAGTGGTGAAACTTGCTCGAGAGTCACCCGTCTAAAACTTGTTTGCCAGGCGGATCCCGGCGACGGTCAGAAGCAGGCCGGCAACGACGCTGGCTCCCACATAGGCCGTTGCCCAGACCCACTCGCCTTCATCCAGCATCTTGGCGGTTTCCCAGCCAAAGCTGGAGAAGGTTGTGTATCCGCCGAAAAAACCGACGGCGATGGCGACGCGCCAGTCGGGTGAGATTACCATGCGGTTCAGCGTGAATTGCCCGATCAAGCCCAGGAGGAAGCAGCCGGTCAAATTGACCAGCAGCGTGCCGTAGGGGAAGGTCGTCCCCGTGCGCATCTGCACGACGCCCTGAAGACCGTAGCGCGCCAGAGTGCCAGCGGCGCCGAAAATCGCGATCAACGCAAGACGCAAGGTCGCTCCAATCCATGGCCCAGCGGGCACACAGGAGAATGGCGGGCGACCCGCTCAACAAAAAACTCCTGGAGCCGCTAGGCTGCCAGGAGTCATCAGCCCGAGTGGACTTCACAAGGGCGGTTATGGCGAACTCCATCGCCTCTTATTCAAATTCCAGGGAAAGTGTAGCGCGGGCGAGCCGTCCGCGCAACGAATCCTCTTTCACTTCATCGGAAATGGAAACGATACCGCACTTGCGCGAAAATTTCTCGAAGATTTAGAAAATGCGTGCCGCCGAACGTCAGACTGTTGTCCAGCAAGACGCGGCGGTTCGCCATGTTTAGCCCGCTCACGGAAACGTTGAACCTTTCGCCAAGCTCTTTCGCAAGCGTGAGGTCAAAGGTGGTGTGCGGTTGAAGATGATCGCCGGGCATGGCGGGGGTCGGAGCGCCGTTGCTGAAGCCAGAGGCGTAGTAGACATCGGTGGAAGCGTAACTTCGCCAGGGCAAATTCACGACTCCTCCGAAATGCAAAGTATTCCGCTGGTCATGATCCAGCGTGAAAGACCCTGCCGGGGGCGAAAAGTCCGTCAGTCCGCCATTGATTCCACCAAATCCATTGGCGACCTGGTTGGAGTATGTCAGGTACACCTGGCCGCGCTTGAACAATCTGGGTGAACGCAAGGTCAGTTCCCATCCCCGAATCAGAGCGCCGTCGATGGTGAGGGGAAAGAAAATGTCGGAATTACCCACGCTGCTATGATCGAAGAAGTTTTTTGCGCGTGTGCGGAAAGTGTCCGCGTCGATCGTCCAGTTCTTCAGCGGAATCGTAACGCCGAACTGCGATTCCTCATCCCGCTCGCCGTGCAGCGGAATGAACGACAGACTCTGGCTGGTGACGAATTGCAGCAAGGGCCCCGACGCGGTAAGCAGAGGCGGCGCCTGATAGAAATGGCCGTAGAAACCACGCACGACCCAATGCAATTTGGGCACGCGTAGCGCCGCGCCAAACCGCGGGCTGGCAGCGTTTTCCACGAGGCTTCCTGAAAAGTGCGTCTGCCGCAAGCCTGCATTCAGCGTGAGCCAGGACGTCATGCGAAATTGGTCCTCGGCGAAGAGCGCGATCAACCCTCCGGAGACGTTTTCGATGTCACGGAAATCGTTGCCGAAGTTCGGATCGCCCGGATCGTTAAATTTCAATGCAAAGAGTTGATGGTCCTGGTGCCCGAAGGCATAGATACCGGCGCGGGCATTGTTCCTGCCTTTCAGGTACGCCAGCGTCGCCTGCCCGCCTTCATATTCTGATGAGCGGTCGTCGGTAGTAGCCAAAGGAAAATCCTGGGGACTGCTTTCGAAGGACGCCCGATTGAAATGATAGAAAGGCGAAACGGTCAGCA
Organism: Candidatus Acidiferrum sp.; assembly: GCA_041495565.1. Lineage (GTDB taxonomy): Bacteria > Acidobacteriota > Terriglobia > Acidiferrales > UBA7541 > Acidiferrum. The sequence goes on along the minus strand of JBGQCW010000170.1, from coordinate 1,802 downwards.
TCAGACCGGCGTTGAAAGTGCGCACCCAGGAAAACGTCACGAAGGCGTCGCTTTCCCGGTTGGCATCATGCAATTGCTCACCGGGACTGTTGTTCGAGTCGTTAGGGTCGAAGGGTATCTGATAAAAGTCGCGGCGGAGCGATGTCACGAGCCGCAACTGATCCGCGGGATCCGCGTTGTAAATCAAGGAACCAAATCCGCCGTAGCCGTTGGCGCGATCGTGGATAACAGAGGAGGTTGGCGTTTCGAGGCCGAGGTCGGTGCGGTTGCCGTTAACGCTGCCGTAGTACGCCAAACGCTTGGTATGGCCGCCCAGATTGAACTGGTTATCGGTCTGGTAGAAATTCCCAAAGCTCGCGACGAGTTCGGCTTCATTATTTCGTTCGAAACCCGTGCGCGGCGCAACGTTGAAGACACCATACGTACGGTCGCCAAAATCCGCGGCATAGCTGCCCCGTTGCATTTCCACCGTGTCAATATCTTTCGGATCGATCTGCGGGCCGAGGTTGCTGGCGATGTTTGTATTGGGGATGGGCACGCCGTCGATGAGCCAGCTCACTTGATGCCCGCCGCGCACGTGCAGTTGATCGTGAGTCAAATAAGCGCCCGGAACGTAGTTCGTAATCATCGCCAGGCTGTTGCTGCGCACTGCGCCGGGCGTCTGCTGAATATCTGTGCGGTCAACGAGTTCGGTCGGGGTCACCGATTCGGTTTGCGCGGAAGGCGCATCCGCCGACACGGTGATGGACTGGTCTTGCGTTCTCAGATGCAATTCGAAATGCAGGATGGGCGCCGTACCGGAGAGTACGGCTAGGCTTTGCTCTTCCGGCATAAACAATGCATCGGATGGAGTGATCGTGACCGTGTATTGCCCCAGGGGCACGGCATCCAAGTGGAATTCACCATTGGAGTCCGTCTGCACCGTCATCGTGAAATCGGAGGTCTTGGTCTTCAGGATAATTTGCGTGCCAGGAACCGGCCGGTGCTGGGGATCGTGGACGATGCCTCGCACAGAGCCAAAGACCGTTGCAAGCGCAATACCCGCAAGTCCCAGCAAAACTACGAACAAAGATGAAACTCTTCGCATGAAAATCCTGTTCTCCTCATAGGAATGGTTCGCTTGCGGCATTTGCGCCGCAGCTCGGGTGGATCAGCGAAGGTGAGAAGAGATGGCGGCGCGTCAGGCGACCGCAGCAGCAAAACGAGGAGGAGGAGAGAGGGGTTCGATCGAACGCGAAAAATCCAAGGACTTCACCAATTCGATAGAGGGCGTGATCGGCGCAGACACCGCGACCGCTACTGCTGGAGGCAGCACGAAGGCGAATGAAGCAACCATCGAACGGTCAGAATCGTGACAGCAGGACATCGAGCACGCCATCATTCCGGGCATGTCGTGCCCGCAATCCATGTGATTCGCAGGCGCGGCCGGAGCTTTTTTGTGATGATGCTCCGGAATGGGGCATTGATCCGAGGTGCAGCAGGCGGAATGATACGACGACCACGCGGTTCCCGCGAAGGGCGCATAGAGCAAAACGACCACAAGCAAACAGATGCTTGCGGAAATCGAACGCCAACGATGGTTACGCGCAGTTTGCATTTGCTAGCCGGTCAGGTGTTTGTCGTCAGACACTATGGCGCGAAACGACATAGTTTGCAAGCAAGATTTGGAACTCCCGCATCCATGACGGGACGCTACACGCCAATTGCTAATGCGTTTCGGATTGAAGTTCGACGTTTTGCCGATAGCCAACGCGAACTCTCATGGCCTGGGCGACCTTGACTTAGAGTTCGGTGCATCGCAG
>JBGQCW010000169.1:0-5091 GCA_041495565.1 Candidatus Acidiferrum sp. | reverse complement strand
CAGTTCGAGTAGAGAGCTGCCGCTGGATTCGTGCCCTCACGTCCAGCGGCGGTGCGAAAGAAAAGCGTGGACCAGAAAAAACCGTGGTGCTAGAAAAAATCGAGGTGCAAGAAAATAGCGTCGAGCAAGAGAAAACCGTGGCGCAAAAGAAAACGGCCCGAGGCCTGTACCCGGCCCGTTCGATTCAGAGATTTTTCTTGTCGTGTCTTAGATGTTGCGCGCTTTCATCTGCTGGCTGATGTACTCCGCCTGACGGAGCGCCAGCGCCACAATAGTTAGAGTGGGATTCGCAGCGCCAGGAGTGCTCAAGGCGCTGCCGTCAGAGATGAAGAGATTTTTGATGTCATGGGTCTGGCCCCAGGCGTTGGTCACGCCCTCACGAGGATCAGTGCTCATCCGGGCAGTGCACATGTTGTGCGTCGCGGGTGGAGTTGGACCGGGGACGACGCGCTGCGCATCGATGGCCTCGTACATTTTGGACATTTGCCCCTGCGCATGTTTGCGCATGGCCTGATCGTTGGCGTGCTCGTCCACGTGAACATTCGCGACCGGCAGACCGTACGCGTCCTTAACTTTCGGGTTCAGCGTGATGCGATTTTCGAAACGCGGCATGTCTTCGCCATTGATGAACATACCCGCGATGTTCCGGTAGTTCTCGATGATGGAGGCGAAGTCGCGGCCCCATCCATAAGGCAAGCCGACGGAGGTAAACGTCGGTAGATCGAGGGACAGCAGTTCGAGGCGGTAGCCGCCGACGAAGCCGCGCCGCGGATCGTTGAGCACTTCGTCTTCGATAACCCCGGCGAGGGTGGCGCCGCGCCAGGAATAAACGGGCTTGTCAAAAATTCCCCAGACGAAGCCGGTGATGTGGTGACAGTAGTTCCGTCCCACCTGATCATTCAAATTAGCAAGACCTTGCGGAAACTTTGCGGACGACGAAAGCAGCAGCAGCCGCGCCGTTTCGATGGCGTTGCCTGCCACACAGACCAGGCGCGCGTTCTGCCGCTGCTCGCGGCCCTGACCGTCGCGATAGACGACCGCATTGACGCGCCCGTCGGCGCCATGCTCGATTCGCGTGGCCGTGGATTCGATGCGCAGATCGAGGTTGCCGGTGGCTTCGGCGCGCGGGATCTCGGTGTAGAGAGTGCTCCACTTCGCGCCCATCTTGCAGCCTTGTATGCAGAAGCCCTGCTGGATGCAAAAGCCGCGTCCGTCGCTGGCGCGCGAATTGATGGCCATGTGGCCGGTGTGCACTTGTTTGTAGCCGAGCTTCTTTGCGCCCGCGTACATGACTTTGAAGTTGTTCGAAGCGGGCAAACCGGGGACGCCATTGCGGCGCGTCACGCCGAGCCGGCGTTCCGCGAGCATGTAGTATTTCTCAAGTTCTTCGTAGGAGATCGGCCAATCGATGAGCGAAGTGCCGGCAGGATTGCCGTAAATCGTTTTTGCGCGCAGCTCCCAGGGTTGAAGCCGCGGCGCAGATGCGGTCCAGTGAACCGTGGTTCCGCCGACGGTCTTGCAATGCCAGACGGGCAAAGATGGGAAGTCGCGCGCGACGCCCCAGTTACCGCTCTGCGTGCGAGCGTCGAGCCAGGTCAATTGGCCGAAGGCCTCTCCCGGGACTTGTGAAAACGATTCGAGAGATTGGCGCTTGCCAGCCTCGAGAAGAACGACCTTGATGCCGCGGCTGGTCAATTCGTGCGCCAGTGTGCCGCCGCCGGCACCGGAGCCGATGATGACTACTGCGCTGGAGTCCTTGAAGTCTATGCGAGTCATGTTTTCGTTCTCCGCGAGTTATGCGCTAACGGGCATCGGGCCGCTGTCCTGCAACGGCACTTCGGGCAGCCAACGCAAATCATTGAAGCCGCGAAGCAGGTAGCCGCCTTTTGAAAACGCTTCACCTTCGTATCCGAAGTAGGCATACGCCATCGTGGTGGCGTAGAGAACTTGCACGGTCTTCTGGCGCATGGTTTGAAAGAATGCGGATGATTCCATTTTCTTCAGCGTCTCAATGCGCGCGCTCTCAGCGCTTGCTGCGAAGTCCGCTCCGAGGTTTGTGATGGCATCTTTGATCATCTTGCGAGTGTTCTCCACTTTGCTCGCATCGCTATCGATTGCTTGGATCACCAGTGCGTAAGCAGCGTCGTCCAGCTTGTCGTGCGGCATGATCGTGCGCGCCACGGCCATGAGCGTTGTTCCTTCGGAAGTTGTGAGTGCAGACAGATCGACGGCCCACGCACGGCCCCGCGCGATCAGCGCCAGCGGACTTCCGGCAACCACCAAACCTGTCAAGAGTCCGGTCGTGGTCTTGAGGAGTTCGCGGCGATTCAGGGTAATGAGCTCGTCCATAGATTTTGCTCCAATCAAGCGGAACGATTTTCAGGAGTTCGATCGAGGCGCCGGAAGCGCCGGGCTTTCAGGTCGTAATGAGCGAGAGTGCCCGGTTCCGCCACGGTGACCTTGGGACGCAACGAAAGCGCATGGTAGATGGCCTGCTCGACGAGGGCGCGCACGCGCTCGGCGTCATTTCCCGGCACGATTTCGATTTGAATTTCGAGGTGGTGCATTTCTTCCAGCATGGTGACGGTGACCTGAAACTCATCCACGGTGGCAAACTGGCGGATTACATTTTCGATGGCCGTCGGATAAACGTTCACACCGCGGATGGTCACCATGTCATCGCCGCGGCCAAGCAGGCCCCCATCAAAACGCGCGAAGGTGCGCCCACAATCACAGGGAGACAAATTCAAACGCACAAGATCGCGGGTGCAATAGCGGATGACGGGAAATCCCGGGCGTCCCAAATTTGTAATCACCAGTTCGCCGATTTCGCCGGGGAGCACTTCCTGCCCGGTTTGCGGATCGAGCACCTCAGCGATGAACTCGCTTTCAATAATGTGGATTCCTCCGGGCTGGACTTCGCATTCGAAGCTGTGCGCGCCGACTTCCGAGGCACCGGCGTGATCGAAGCATTTGGCGCCCCACGCCGCTTCGATGCGCGCCTTGGTCTGGGCGATGTTTGCGCCGGGCTCTCCCGCGTGGACCAGCGCGCGAACCGGAATCGAGCGGAGATCGAAATTTTCATTGCGGGCAATCTCCGCCAGCCGGAGGGCATACGTTGGCGTGCAGCACACCACAGTTGCTCCAAGGTCACGCATCATTTGGAGGCGCTGCATCGAATCCCATCCGCCGCCCGGAATCATCATGGCGCCAATCTGCTTCGCTCCTTCCACCGTGGCCCAGAAACCAATGAAGGGGCCGAAGGAAAACGGCAGGAATACACGGTCCGCCGCGGTCACGCCGGCGCCTTTCAGCACGTACCCCCAGCAGAAGCCCCACCATTCCCAACTTTCGGGAGTGTCCACGACACGCAAGGGGGCGCCAGTCGTTCCTGAGGTTTGGTGAACGCGCGTATAGGCGGTTTCGGGAAAAGTCGTGTTGGTCCCAAAAGGAGGCGCCTCTTCCTGCGCGGCGACGAGTTCCGATTTGTAGGTGAAAGGAAGTTTGCTGAAATCGGAGAGGGACTGGACGTCGCCCGGCACAACACCCGCGTCTTTCCATTTCCGCGTGTAGAAGCGGTTGCGGCCGGCAATTTGGGACAGCAGGGTGCGGAGCTTTTCGAACTGAAGATCTCGCAACTGCTCCCGGGGCATCGTTTCAATAGACTGATTGAAATATTGCATGAGCCTCGTCACGCCGGTCTTTTTCCAGCTTCAGCGCGGAAAGAGCCGCGCCGCGTTATCGTACAAGATTTTGCGCTTGGCTTCGTTGCCAATCGGCAGGGCATTGAATTTTTCGATGTTGCCTTTAATCGCCGGCACGCCGGGCCCGGGCCAGTCTGTGCCCCACAGCACCTTGTCGGCGATGTCTTCGATTCGCGGAAAATATTCCATGAGTTTCTGCGGAGGGATGCCGGAGATGTCCATGTACATGTTCTTGTGGCGGCGAACGAGGAAGAAGGCTTCATTCATCCAGAGTGGCCTTCCGCCGTGGGCGAGAATGACGACCAGATCGGGGTAGTCGATGCTCACATCGTCGCAAAGCATCGGTTGCGCATGCAGATTTCTTGCGCCCGGGAAAATGGAAGTTCCCGTGTGGATCATCACCGGCAATCCGTTGGCCTGAGCGCGTTCGTAGATGGCGGCCAAGCCGCGGTTGCCGTCCATGTAGTCGTTCGGCGAGAGCACCTGGTGCGAGGGATGCATTTTGATGGCGCGAATTCCGAGCTTGGCGATGCGATCCACTTCAGCGCCCGGATCAGGAACCGTGCCGGGAAGAACGCCGCCAAAGGCGATCAGGCGGTCGGGCGCGGCTTTGCAATAGTTCGCGCTCCAATCGTTCACCTCCGGCGTGAATCCGATGATCTGCGGAGCAACGTAATTGATCAGCCCTGCGCGCTCGATGCCGAGACTGTCGAGCAGACCGAGAAAGGCTTTGGGATCGGCAGAATAGCGCTCCACATCGGCATAGTCCTTGCGTCCATGCTTGATCAATGCAAGCGCCGAGGGCTTGACCAGGTGGTAGGGCATGATGTGAACATGAATATCTATTATCGGTTGCACGGATTCTCCGCCCTGCTTTGGATTGAAGCCAGCCTGCTCATCTAATTTTTATAAAATCGGCTGGGTACATCGTGCCATCGCTCGACATCCATTGCGGAAGCAACTCCAAAGCTATTACAGACTTTTCGAGAGAGCAAGTCGCGACGGCAACCGGTAGTGGGTCATCCGTTTCCGATTAGCCGACTCATCATGAAGTGGGCAAGAGGAAGACCAGAAAGGCGGGGTTGGCCGGATGGCCGGAGGGCCGTACCAATTACCCCGCGCAGGGTTTCAGCCGGGCCGTGAAGTGCCGGAGGAACTTCGCCTGATACACTATTTCGTAGCCGCGCAACTGCCGGCGCTTGCGCCAGACATCGAGAATGACTTCCACGACGTACTCGATATGGCTCTGCGTGTATACGCGCCGCGGAATTGCCAGCCGCACTAAATCCATTTGAGCGTGCTCGCCGAACATCAGCGTTCCGATCTCGACCGATCGAATGCCGCCTTCCAGGTACAGTTCAATCGCCAGCGCAACGCCGGGAAGCTG
>JBGQCW010000168.1:0-5118 GCA_041495565.1 Candidatus Acidiferrum sp. | reverse complement strand
CGCCTTTTTCCCAGTAGCCTGCCGAAACATTTTCACCGCGAACCAGAATTTCGCCATCCTCGGCAAGCTTGAATTCGTGGCCTGGCAAGACCTTCCCAATCGAGCCCTGTGTCGCGCGGAAAGGATGATTGAGGCTGATGAGCGACGCGGTCTCCGTCATCCCGTAGCCCTGCACGACGGCGTAGCCCATCCGTTTGAAAAAGTCTTCCGTTTCAGCGGAAAGCGCCGCGCCGCCGGAGATGAACGCCCAGAACTTCCAGCCGAAGCGGCGATGGATGCGGCGAAACATCCAGGCGCGGCGCAGAAATTTTCTGCCACTCGCCCGTTGGAACGTGCGTTTGAGCCACGGGGCCTGCCCTCGTGCCTCGAAGTCGCGTTCGATCCCCGAATGCAGGGTGTCAAGCATGCGCGGCACAGCGATGAGCGCAGTGGCGCGTTCTTTCTTGATGGTGCGGATGATTTCGGAAGGATTGCTAGACGGCTCGAAAACGACCGCGGCGCCGAGGAGCGGCGGAACAAACAGCGCCATAAATTGGCCGAAAACATGGCTTAACGGAACGAGCGTCACGAAGCGCAGAGGGTGAAACCAGCGCTCGTATTTTCGATACGGATCGAGGCCGCGTTCGAGCGGCTCGAGGTTCGCCAGAAAATTGCCGTGGGTGAGAACGACTCCCCGCGGCTCAGCGGTGGTGCCAGAGGTGAACAAGATTTGCGCAATGTGGCTGCGCGTGAGCGGCTCATCGGAAAAAGTCTGATACATGGGAGGCTGCGGCCGGCCGGGAGAGTGCGCCGTGATGCGGACAGGAGGGCGCTTCGCAATGTCCGGCAAATCCTCCAGTACGAGGACGGGGATGGCAGGATCGAGAATCGGCTTGCCGCGGGCGGTCATGATCAATCTAACGGAGGCGTCGCGGGCGACCCGCGCGGCGAATTCCGGGGTGGCGCCGTCATCCATCGGAACGGCGACGGCGCCGCGCAGCAGACAACCCCAGAAAGCCGTCACCCACTCGGCGGAGTTCGCGCCCCAAAGAAGAACGCGGTCGCCGGTTCGAATGCCGCGTTCCTGCAACTCCAAGGCGCAGGCAGCCGCTAATTCAGCGAGTTTTCCGTAGGTCCAGACTTCGCGGCGATAGCCGCGACGCTGCACGATGGCCACATCGCGCGCGTAGCGCTCGAACTCAGCGAAGAGGGAAATGAGGTTCTGTCGGGGCATCGCCGTAGCTGCTTCTCGCGTCTCTGATTCGTCTTGATTCTACGCCTGCAGCGATAGCGAAGACTCTTTACCCAGACCGCGCGAAGGGCGGTCTGTGCCGGGCAATGCGTTCACACCGGCTGCAGCCTGTGCTACGAAGAAGCACGTCCCGTGCCACCGAGGAACAGCACATTGCATCTGAGTAAAGGACTGTCGGAGAATCGGCGGGATGTCGGTTACAATAGACAGGGTTGGGGGCCTCTGAACGTTCCCCATCCATTTGGTTCTAAGCGGAAAAAATGCCCGTACCGATTTCACAAGCCTGGACCGTCGCAACCTACGTCCTGAAGCAGAAGCTGAAAGGGCGCAAGCGCTACCCGTTTGTCCTGATGCTCGAACCGCTGTTCCGCTGCAATCTGGCCTGCGCGGGCTGCGGCAAGATCCAATATCCGGCGCATATCCTGAAAAAAGAGCTGACCCCGGAAGAATGCTTCAAAGCCGTGGACGAGTGCGGCACGCCGATGGTTTCGATCCCGGGCGGCGAGCCGCTGATGCACTCGCGGATTGACAAGATCGTCGAAGGGCTGGTCGCACGGAAGAAATACATCTATCTGTGCACCAATGCGCTACTCCTGAAAGAAAAGCTCCACCTCTTCAAACCCAGCAAGTATCTGACGTTCTCTGTCCATATGGATGGGCAGAAGGAGCACCACGATTTTTCGGTTTGCCGCGTAGGCGGCTACGATCTGGCCGTCGATGGCATTAAGGAAGCGCTGAAGCGCGGCTTCCGCGTTACCACCAACACCACGCTGTTTGACGGCGCCGATCCCAAGAGCGTCCGTGCGTTTTTCGATGAAATGATGGAGCTGGGCGTCGAGGGCATGATGCTCTCGCCCGGCTATTCCTACGACAAAGCGCCGGATCAGAAGCACTTCCTCGGGAGGGCGCGCACGCGGCGGCTATTCCGTGCGATCCTGGCGAACCGCAAGAAGAGCTGGCAGTTCAACCAATCCCCGCTTTTCCTCGAGTTCCTGATGGGCAAAGGGAATCATGCCTGCACGCCGTGGGGCATGCCTACATACAACGTCTTTGGCTGGCAAAAGCCCTGCTACCTGCTGCAGGACGGCTATGCCGACACGTTCCAGGAGATGCTCGACACCACCGAGTGGCAGAACTACGGCACGGAGTCCGGCAACCCCAAGTGCGCCAACTGCATGGTCCACAGTGGATACGAAGCGACCGCGGTGGACTACACTTTCAGCGGTTTGCGCGGGCTATGGGCCACCGTTAAGGCGAGCTTGTCCACCCGATACGACGATCCCGATGCGCTGGCGATGTTGAATGAGCCAGCCAAGCCCGTACATTCCTATAACCCACTCGTGCAAATCGATTCCAGCAAGAACCAGCTCGAAGAGACACGCGCGTGACGGGTCCACGGCATGCGGACCGTCCCAGCCACACTGAGGGCTCTCCCCTCGACCCCGATGCACTTGAAGTTGCTCCCGGAACTCTGCACGAAACCGTACAGGGTTGGGTGCCGAAACTCGCCACGGAAGAGGAACTGCGCATCGCACTCGAGAAAGCGTTCGATTATCGCGGCGACGTGACGCTGACCCTGAAAGACAATTCAAAAATCGAGGGTTACATTTTTGACCGGGTGAGCGGTGCGACTCTCTCCACGAGTTTTGTGCGTGTTCTGCCCAAAGATTCCAACCAAAGAGTGAAGATCGCCTACGCTGACATTGCGGCCCTGGCCTTCTCGGGCCGGGATACGGCTGCTGGGAAGAGTTGGGAGGCGTGGGTCCACAAGTATTGGGAGAAGAAGGCCTCGGGAGAGGGCGATTTGAGCCTGGAGCCCGAATCATTGGAATAGCTGCTCTTGCAGCTTCCCGGGGCACACTGCAACCCAAATCTTGACTTAACATTATTATTTACAATGATTTACAGGCACATCCAGGCCAGCATAAGCCGAGGTCGCGGCGTGGACAAAGCGTCCATTTTGTGGTATTATGTTTTTGGCTCTTGCTACTCTTGCGTTACCTTTTGGCTCATTTGTGGAGCTGTAAGGATGAGTTCAGCCGCTCTTTTTGTGCGCGCTGGCGGACGTATCTAGTCTTGGGAGACCGCTTCGCGGTCACCAACTAGGGGGAGAAAGAGAAGCAAAGCAATTCCAATATCGTCGGTCCCGACTCTGTCGGGGTTGCGCATGTGAGGTTGGGAAGTGAAGGAACAAGGAACAGTGAAGTGGTTCAACGCTTCAAAAGGTTACGGGTTCATCCAGCGCCAAACCGGAGAAGATGTTTTCGTGCACTTCTCCGCGATCCAGATGGACGGTTATAAGTCCCTGAATGAAGGTCAGGCGGTGGAGTTTGAAGTGACGAAAGGCCCCAAGGGCCTCCAGGCAGAGAACGTTACAAGCCTCTAGCCTGTGAACGAGGAGCCCCCGGCCGGGTCAGGGCGATTTTACTGCAAGAGATTCGAATCGTGATTTTCAGCAGAGAGTGGTCAAGGAGGATTTTGTGCAAGTGATGCAAGAAGGTCAGACCATCAAGCACGTAGTGTACGGCTTGGGAATCGTGACTGCTTCCGACCAGGAACGCACCGCGATCGATTTTGACGATCATGGCGCCAAGCTGTTCGTCACGAGCATCATGACGGCCGAACTGATCGGCGAAGCCCCGGCCACGCCTCCGAAAACCAAGCGGCGCCGTAAAGCCTCGACGGTTGCCAAGGCCGCCAAGAAAGCCGCAGCAGCAGCCGCAGCCAGCCGCTCGTAAGTTTCTGTCATCCAGATCGAATTTCCCCGCGCCAGACCGGCGCAGGGGTGTGCCCGCTGTCTTTCCTCACCCGGGATTCGGCGCTTGTGATAGGTTGTGCCTGTGAAGCGGCTTGTAATTATCCTCGGCGTTATCCTTCTTGTTCTGGGCGTGATAGGGCTCGTGCACCCGAGTTTCAACTACCACCAGCAGGAAGAGGTCGCAAAAATCGGCCCGATCAAGGCAACCGTGGATGAGGAAAAGACGGCGCAGATCCCTGCTGCCGTCTCTATCGTCTTGCTGATTGCAGGTATCGGGCTCGTTGTACTCGGGCCGCGCATGAAGCAGTAGGTATTGTCATCCGTTTTTCCGATTGATCTTCAGAACAGACCTCCCAAAGAAACAAACACGCTCATTGCACTGGTATCGTGGCACAGACATCGGTCTGCGCTGTTTGCACAACTGCAACTGCGCAGGCTGAAGCCTGTGCTACTTAATGGCGGATTCGGCCTGGTCGAAGGCGTGATAGGAAGAACGCACGAGGGGACCGGCTTCGACGTGTTTGAAGCCCATGGCTTCGCCGAGGATTTTGTATTCGGCGAATTCATCGGGGTGGACGTAGCGGACGATGGGCAAATGCTCCCGCGTGGGCTGTAAGTATTGTCCGAGCGTGAGGATGTTTGTGCCTTGAGAGGCGAGGTCCTGCATAGTGGCGAGGACTTCGTCTTTTTCTTCGCCGAGACCGAGCATCAGGCCCGTCTTGGTGGGCACTTCGGGATGCGCTTCTTTCGAACGGCGAAGCAGTTCCAGCGACCGCTCGTAAACGGCGCCTTTGCGTACCTGACGATAGAGGCGCGGCACGGTTTCGGTGTTGTGGTTCAGAATATCCGGCCGTACGGCAAGGACGGCGTCCAAGGCGTTCCAATCGCCGCGAAAATCAGGAATCAACACTTCCACTTTGCAGCCGGGGACGCGGCGGCGAATCTCTTCGATGGTGCGGGCAAAAATGTGTGCGCCGCCGTCGGGCTGATCGTCGCGGTTCACGGAGGTGACGACCGCGTAACGCAGACCCATCTTCTCCACGGCTTCCGCCACGCGAAACGGCTCATCTTCGTCAGGAGGGCCCACCGGCTTCCCCGAAGGCACGGCGCAGAAGCCGCAGGCGCGCGT